>CAZQIJ010000009.1:0-30737 GCA_964592955.1 uncultured Anaerolineaceae bacterium | reverse complement strand
TCCGTGATCATCGCGCGGTACTCGTCAATCAGCTCGCGCTCCACGCGGCGCACATGTGCGTAGCCGAACACATCGAGTGGCGTACCCCGCAGACCCTTCATGCGCACAAGGAGTCGGTAGAAATGGTCAAACCAGCGGCCAAGGCTGATCTTGTTTTTCATCCCCAGTTGGCGCAGGAACGGCGGGTGCAGGCGGTAAGCTACCTTCGCGTCTTCCCCGAACTGTTCCACAAGCTGCTGCTGGAATTCGGGGCGCAGATGCAAGCGGGCGACTTCGTATTCGTCCTTGTAGGCCATCAGTTTGAAGAGGTAGCGGGCAGTGGCTTCGCAGAGCCGTGTTTCAGACGTGACAGCCGCCTCTGCCTCTGCTACTTGCCGCACAAACTCGACATAACGGCGGGCATAAGCAGCGTTCTGGTAGGCGATGAGTTCGGGCACACGGATTTCCAGCAGACGGCGCAGTTCACCCTGTGCCCCAGCCATCTCGACCAGGGAGAGCGCTTCCGCCGTCAGCACCGGTCTGATCTCCAGTTCACCTTCACGCCTGAGGGTGGGCTGCCACGTGGGATCGGCCACGACCTTGCGGCCCACGCGGAAGGCCAGCGTATTGACGTCCACCGCCACCCGGTTGATCTGAATCACCCGCTCGATGGTTTCTGCCTCAAGCGGGATCAGCCCAGCCTGGTACGCAGCACCGATAACAATCATATTGGCCTGCATATGGCTGCCAAACAGATTCTCTGAGAGCGCATTGGCGTCCAGGGTGACGTTGGCCCCGGGCTGTGTGCGCCCCTCGATGCTCCGTTTAAGGAACTGCTGCTGCGGAAACGCGAGTTTGGTGGAGCGTACCATTTCGCCTGTTGCGACTTCGCTGCTGGAAATGACAGCCACGGTACGCGAAGGATGCGCGTGGCCGAGATGTTTATCCTTTGCCGCTTCCAGCAGATCAAACACAATGTATGCATCCGCACTGCCGGAGGCGATTTTGTTGGAAAGAACATGCTGTCCGCCGGTAATCTTGACATGCGACAACACCGGGCCGCCCTTCTGGCTCAGGCCGGTCTGATCGAGATTGTAGACGCCCTTGCCTTCCAGGAAAGCCGCCGTTCCCACGATCTGATTAATGGTCACTACGCCGGTGCCGCCAATCCCAATCATGTAGAGGTTGGCGTCGTCACCCACACGTCGCTGTGGCTCCGGCAGTTCGTCCAGGCTGATCGTAACGTTCAGTCGGCGGCGCGCCTTCTTGTGGGTTGCTGCCGGGATAACGGTCAGGAACGATGGGCAGTCACCATCCAGGCAGGTGTAATCCTTGTTGCACGACGCCTGATGGATCTGTGTCTTGCGTCCGAATTCGGTATCCACCGGGACAACGCTCAGACAGTTGGATTTCACACCACAGTCACCACAGCCTTCGCACACCGCCTCATTGATAAACACCCGCTGCGGCGGTTCCTCCACCAGCCCTCGCGAACGCTGGCGTCGCAGATCAGCGGCACACGCCTGGTCGTAAATAAGGATGGTGACGCCGGTTACCTCGCGCAGTTGACGCTGAGCCTCATCCAGGCGGTCGCGGTGCCAAACTTCGACGCCCGCTGCCCAGCCCGCGTTTTCCGCGTACTTCTGCGGCGCATCTGCACACACGATAATTTTCTGCACGCCTTCAGCATGAAGTGCGCGCGTCAGTTCCGGCACAGCCATCGCACCGTCGGCAGCCTGTGCACCAGTCATGGCAACGGCGTTGTTGTAGAGAATTTTGTAGGTGATGTTGGTGCCTGCCGCCACTGCCTGACGAATCGCCAGCGAGCCGGAATGGAACAGCGTCCCGTCGCCCAGATTCTGGAACAGGTGCGGTGTGCCAGAAAACGGCGCAGCACCCACCCACTGTACCCCTTCGCCGCCCATGTGGGTGATGCTTTCGGTGCTGCGATCCATGCTCAGCACCATACCGTGGCAGCCAATGCCACCGCCCGCGATTGATCCTTCTGGCAGCACCGTGGAGCGGTTATGCGGGCACCCTGAGCAGAAGTATGGAGTGCGGTTGATACTCTGACTGCTGATGACCGGCACTGACAGCACCGTCGATGATGCCTGCAGCACTGCCATACGCTGTGCGATTAAGGCATCCGGGATCAGGCCACGCAACTGCTGTGCCAGAACGCGTGTAATCGCGTCAACATCCAGTTCACCGTCTGCACGCACCAGCACTGCGCCGTGTTCGTCACGCTTACCGGCGATCTGCGGACGCACCGGCTGGTTGTAAAGCAGGTCACGCATAAACATCTCGATGAACGTGCGTTTCTCTTCGACGACCAGAATTCTGTCCAGCCCACGCGCGAATCGCTGCACAATTTCCGGCTCCAGTGGGTAGACCATCCCGATTTTCAGCAGACGGATGCCGTAATTGTTCAGCTCGTCATCAGTCAACCCCATAGAGAGCAGCGCCTCGCGCAGGTCATAGTAGGTCTTGCCTGCCGCCGCGATGCCGATACGGTCATCACTGCTGGAGACCGTGATCCGGTTCAGGCGATTGGCGGCGGCAAATCGCCGGGCCGCTTCCAGGCGACCTTCGCTCAGTTCATGTTCCAGATGCAGCGTGAACGGCGCAACCAGACGGGTATTCTGGGTGTGCTGCCAGGGCCTGCCGTTGAACCCGAATTCCGGGCGAACGATGTCATCAATCACGCGAACGTGCGCCGTACCAAACCCATCGGCGATGTCGGTCACGATCTTGAAGCCCACCCACAGACCGCTGTATCGTGAAAGTTCAAAGCCGTAGCGTCCCAGTTCCAGCACATCCTGGATACTGCCCGGATACAGTACTGGCATCTGCGCATCGTAGAGTGCAATTTCTGAGGCCGACGGCAGCGTGGAGGATTTGGCGATCGGATCATCACCGGCCAGGGCCAGCACACCACCATGCCGCCCGACCCCGGCGAAGTTCCCGTGCTTGAAGACATCGCCGGATCGGTCAACGCCAGGCGCTTTACCGTACCACATTCCCAGCACACCGTCGTATCTGGGATTCGGGAGTGTGTTGGCCATCTGACTGCCGAAGACGGCCGTCGCGCCCAGGTCTTCATTAACAGCCGGGATAAACACCACATCATGCGCCCGCAGCAGCTCCTGCTGACCCGTCAGCAGCGTGTCGAAACCCGCCAGCGGCGAACCACGATACCCGGAAATCAGCGTTGCGGTGCGCAGCCCGGCCCGCTGATCGGCCAGATGCTGGTCTACGGGCAGGCGAACCAGAGCCTGAAGACCGGTCAGAAGGATCGTGCCTTCGGTCACCGTGTACTTGTCATTGAGCGTAAAGTTCTTGTCGCGTGTCCCCATCACAATCCCAACTGTCTAAACTACCGTATTTCCAGCTTGTCATACAACCCTGAGGCAACCAGCAAAACGAAACCACACCCCACGCATATGAGCGGCGTGCATCCAGAACTTTTCCAGGTCAATGCAGCAGAAAGTGTTATGATTGGTGGGTACGGGTTTTTTCCCGCGCCCATCGCTGTCTCGCTACACCATATCCAGCACAAGACGCCCGGCGAAATGCCGTCCCTGTATCAGCCGATGCGCTGCTGCCGCTTCCTGCAATGGGAAGACATGCTTCACGACTGGCTTCAACTGCCCGGCATGAACCTGGTCACGCAGCAGATCCAGCCCTTCCGGGAACAGGTCGAACGCCAGAACCTTGACTTCCACCTGATGTTCCTGACACAGACGTTCACGGTTCGCCATTTCAACCGGATCGTTGCGCAGTACCACCACAATCACACCACCGCGCTTCATCACCTCAAACGTGCGCAGGTTGGTATCTCCACCAATCGGATCGATGGCCGCATCGACCTCTCTTGCCACTGACCGAAAATCCATAGTGTTGTAGTCCAGCACCTCGTCTGCGCCGATTTCCCGCACAAATTCCACGTTCGGCGCGCTGCAGGTGGCGATTACATGCGCACCCCTGCTTTTGGCCATCTGGATCGACATTGCACCCACGCCCCCCGCACCGACGTGATACAGCAGGCTGTGGCCGTTCTGGATGTTTGCCAGTTTGTCGACAGCGATCAGCGCGCTGAGGCCGGGCATGGGCAGCGATGCCGCTTCTGCGTAATTCAGCCCTTCCGGCATTTTGCGAATGTGCGCCGCGTCCACGGCCAGGTATTGGGCGTATGTACCGCCGTGCATCACGGTAATCATCCCAAAAACGCGATCTCCAACCGCAAAGTCGGTCACGTCTTCGCCTGTTTCAACCACCTCCCCGGCGAAGTCATTGCCGAGGGTGTGCGGAAAACGCAGTGTAAAGAACCCCTGCAGCCACCCCTCACGGATTTTGATATCATAGTAGTTGATGCCCGCTGCGTGGATCTTCACCAGTACCTGGCCCGGCCCTGGCCTGGGTACAGGCACGTCATTGATCTCCAGAACGTCATCATGACCATAACGATTAATCTGTACCGCTTTCATCGTATTCATTATCAAATCCTCTTTGTAATTGCTCTATTCAGTGCGCAAATAATCCCAGATATCCTGAAGATCTTCGTCTGTCATGTTGAAGTACCCCGGCCACGGCATGTACAGCGGATTAATCTGGGTCCCACGTGGGGTGAGGCCAGTCTGCATCACCGCCGCGAATTCTTCAAAGGTGTAATTGTCCAGCGGACCACCCACATGCAGGTTAGGTCCGGGCGGCGCGCCAGGTTCCAGGCCCTGACCGCCGCGCAGATCATTGCCATGACAGAACGAGCACCCGCCAATCTCGATCAGATATTCACCGTTGGAGAGAGGCTCGGCGGTGCGCGGCGCGTCGAAGTCAATCAGTTCGGTGCGTGCCACCTGGCCAGATGCGCCAAGCGACAGCATTATCTGTGCTGGCAGGGTCAGGCTGCGGCCAGCCGCCGTATTGTCTACCGGAGGCTGGCTCCTGATGTAGGCAATCACCGCGCCCAGGTCCTCATCTGTGAAGTGATAATAGGAGTCCGACGGCATGAAGATCAGGCCGTGGCCGCTGGGGCTGACGCCATAACGGATCGCACGCACCCAGTCTTCATCAGTATAGGTTGATCCCACCCCACCTGCGCCGGTTGTCAGGTTCGGGGTGTGGACGCTGCCCAGAAAGGCGTCGTTGAATGCTGGCGATCCGCCCAGGTTATTACCATGGCAGATGGTGCACACGGCTACCGCCTCTACAAGATATGCACCGCGCACCAGGGCTTCTTCGTCATCCACCGGAATATCGACGGCATAGGCCGGGGCATCGGCATATACGCGGTTGAGCGGCGAGGCCGACAGGATGCGGTTTCCAATCAGCACCAGGCCGACCACAAGTACCCCCACGATAATCAGAATGCGACGCAATCTGGTGTTCATGCTTTACGCCTCATAAACTTTCACAAGCAGTTTGCCAACGTGATCTGACCCGAACAGCGACGCAAAAGCCTGCGGGGTGCTGGTCAGACCGTCGAAAATTGTTTCCCTGTAGCGCAGTTTCCCGTCGCGCACCCAACCGGACAGCGTCTGCAGGGCGGCGGGGAACGCTGCGGCATAATCGCCCACCAGAAACCCGGTCAGGCGAACACGCTTCATGATCCACGTATAGAGGTGACGTGGGCCGCTATCAACCTCACCGGGTGCCAGGTTGTAGTTGGCAATCGTGCCAATGAGCACGATCCGCGCGCCAACGTTGAGGTGCTGCATAACCGCGTCGTGAATGCTGCCGCCCACCAGATCGAGGAAAACATCCACCCCCTGCGGGCAAGACTCACCAATGGCAACGGTGAGGTCGGGCACAGTCTTGTAGTCCAGGGCTGCATCAAAGCCCAGTTCGTCTATGACATAGCGGCACTGCGCATCACTGCCAACAATGCCTGTGACCTGTGCCCCATGCAGGCGCGCAATCTGGCCGGCCAGCGAAGCCACCGAACCAGAAGCCGCGTTGATGATCAACGTCTCACCCGGTTCAGGTTGTCCCTGGCTCAGTATGGCAAAATAAGCCGCCAACCCGGACGGTCCCAGCACGCCCAGTGCCGTCGAGATCGGGCCGAGGGTCGGGTCAATGCGGCGCAGGTCTTTTGCCGCTGTGGTCGCATAATCCTGCCAGCCCATTTCCCCGGCAACGAAATCGCCTTCGGTAAAGTCCGGGCTACGTGAGGCCACCACCTGGCCAACAGCACGCCCAACCATCACACTGCCGAGCGGAATCTGCGGGGCGGCCTGGGCATTTCCACTCATCCGCAGGCGTGGAAACGGGTCCATGGAGAGGTAATGTATGCGCACCACGACTTCACCCTGGGCGGGATCGCGCTGCGGGGTCTGTGTCAGCACGAAGTGATCTTCAGTGGGCAGTGCATCCGCATAGGCCTTTAACAGAATCTGGCGGTTCATGGCGTTACCTGCTGAAGGAGAAAAGCGAGTAGTGCCTGATTAAAGCTTTCTGGCTGTTCCATGTTGCTCAGATGGCTGGCATGTTCGATGATCTGAAATTGTGCACCGGGGATACTGTCCGCCATCGCACGCATGACTTCTGGTCTGGCGACGCAATCTTCCGCCCCTACCAGCAGCAGGCAAGACACAGCGATGGACTCCAGCGCTGGGAATCCATGATAGCTGACGGCGGCTTCCAGCGTCTTCAGATAAGACTGGGCATGCAGTCTTGAAAGGCTCTCGATGATACGCGCGTAGGCTTCCGGCGGGGTGGATGGCCCTACCAGTTCCTGCGCAATATCTGGTGCGATTTCACGCGGTGTTTTGCCATCCAGCAGCGGCTGCTGGCGTACCTGCAGAAACGCCCTGATCTGCTCTGGTGTTTGCCGTTTTCCGCCGCCGCTCGTATCTGCCAGCACCAGTGATGCCACGCGCTGCGGATGCCGCCCGTAAAAATCGAGTGCGATCCGCCCCCCCATCGACACGCCGACGAAATGCGCCTGTTCTGCGCCAAAGTGTTCCAGAACGCGCAGCAGGTCGTCGCTGAAATCACCAAAGTCCAGCGCACCCTCGTAATCATCACTGTCACCGTAGCCGCGTGCATCCCAGGCGGCAGCGGTAAAGTGTCGGCTGAGCGCGAGGATCTGTTCTGTGAAGTTAGTGCGGTTGCCGCCAATTCCGTGCAGCAGCAAGACCAGCGGACCATCCCCGGCGACGTCCAGCATAAGCTGCGGTTGTGTGTCAATCCGTATCGTTTTCATTCCGCCTCCCTCAGGCCAGCGTGCCCTGCAGTTGGCCACGATCCACCACCACATCATCGTCCAGGGTGATGGTGCAGGCGCGCAGCGTCAGGTCAAAATGACAGTCCGAATGGCGGCCTGCCGCTGGATTCGGGCCGGTTGAAAAGAGGAACTGTCCGGCGACGGCACGGCCCTCGGTAGCGTTGACATCGCCTTTATCGTAGTGCATCAGCGACTCCCAGCGCGCCCCTCGGTTCATTCCCCAACTGATGTGAGAGGTAGCATAGGCGTGCTGGTCGTTGAAGGCGGCGAAGTAGGTGCGCAGCAGTTCGGCGTCCCATCCCTCTCCACGAATCTCTGTGACAAAATCGTTCTCAAGTACCAGTGTCACTGCAGTCTCGAGATAGCGCTTAAACGTATAGTTGATGTCACCCGGTCGCATGGTGACGGTACCATTCACCGTCCCAGCGCGCGGGAAACAGCTCTGAATACCGCCCGGCCAGCTTGCCCATCCTCCTGGTTGGTCAACGAAGCCCACATTGCCACCAATCATCGCACCGGTGAGATCAACGGTCAAATTCGTTCCAGCATCTGAGGTGACGCGCATGCATTCTGCGTTCTGCATCAGGGCACGTCCCTGCTGGATGCGCGCCTTCATTTCGGCATTGGTGCGCGTGCGCTCCAGCGACTCAGGGTGGTCATTACTGATGTAGAGCATGCGGGTACCGTTCCTGCGCACGTCGAGCGCGGCAGGCGAATGCACGCATCCCTCAACCGTCAGGTCGGCGACGAACGGACAGGAGGCGAGCGCAGCGACCACCTGCGGTTGATCCTCGATGGCGAACGAATAACCACTTGAGCGCACCGGGACCGGGACAGTCTGAGCAGGGGTAGGCACGATAAGATGAAAAGGTTTCGCCCCCATCCGCAGCAGGGCCAGTTCCGCCAGATGCACGTTGATGCCACGTGACTGCGTTTCTGACAAAACCGCCACTGCGTCCCCACGCTGCACCGCGCACAGCTCAAAAGTATGGACGAAAGCGTCTATCCATTTGGCTTCGATGCGATCCTGCAAAATTGGCATAACTCTGCGCTCTCTTTCCGTCAGTCCGTTACAACTGTGCTTCTACGCGTCCGTAGCCGTCAAATTCCGCCACGACCACATCCCCAGGCGAGGCTTCCACAGGGCCGATGAGATCTCCGCTCGAAATCCACTGGTCGGCACGCAGTGGGTCACCCCGTCTCGCACGGTCATTCGCAAGCCATGCCAGTGCTGCATAGGGTTCAAAGCCAATATCTGCTGCACAGCCCTGGCTGATCTGCTGACCATTGTACGAAAAATGTACCTGCACATGGCTAAGATTGAGACCAATCCACGCAGTGATCGGTCTGCCGAGGACCAGCCCGTAATTGACACCGTTATCAGCTATCAGGCTCAGGCCGCCCACCTGCATCGGCTGCGCGAAGTGTGGACGGTTCAGTTCCAGCACCGGGTACACCCTATCAACAGCGGTCTGCGCAGACTCGGCGGTGTAATCCGTGTGCTGCATATCCTGTACCAGGTGGAATGCAAATTCCGCCCCAATCGTCAGAACGCCCGGAACATTCCCCAACAGTGCAGGTGACTCAAACACAGTGCCCTCGAAGATACGCCCACCGAACGGTTCCGCAAGTCCCAGGCGTTCCCATGCCCGCTGTACACTTGCCCCGATCTTCCAACCCACCACCGGACGACTGATAAATCCCGCCAACTGATCAGAGATCATATAGGCGCTGTCCAGGGTCTGCGGTTTTTCGTCGCTCGGCACATCGTCAATCAGTGTGTTGGTCTGTCGTGCCTGGATAAGTCGGTCCAGTAGGGTCGTGCTCATGTCAGTTTGTCCTCTGTCTGGGGGCACAGCATCCTGCACCCCCAGACACAGCTACTCAATCTGCTTAACGCGGTTCAACCGCTTCGTAGAAGATCACAGGTACCCAGACGTATACACCGTCTTCCAGCGCCTCGACCTGGAAAATGAACTGGTCATGAATCGCGATGCGGTTCTCACCCATAGTCACCACGCCTGCCGGATTCGGCAGTTCTTCCAGTGCCACGATGGCTTCGGTGATGGCTTCGGGGTCCGTGTCACCTTCGGTGGCCTGTGCTGCTGCAATAAACATCGAGGCGGCAGAGAATGCTGCATGAACAGCCATGCCGGGCGGGCGGGCGTACTGTTCAACAAACGCCTCAACAAAGTCTGCGTTTTCTTCGCTTTCAATGAGTGGACTGTACCACGAAGCGCCATACATGCCGACGATGTCATCCCCCATCTGGGCCAGCAGGGGTGCTTCCTGCGGAGCGTTGGAGATGAAGATTACCGGCTGCTCCAGACCAAACTCGCGATACTGGCGCACAAAAGCGAAATCGGACGGATTCAGCAGCAGTACGGCGACCACATCCGCATCCCCGATGCTTTCCAGGAACGGTGCCATGTCTGCCGTACCGAACGGAATCGGCTGTTCAGAGGCAATTTCGCCACCCAGTTCGGTGAAGGCTTCCACAAACCCGTTACGGCTCTGCTGGCCAAAGTCGTAATCCTGGTACAGCACAGCCGCGGTGCGGGCTTCCAGTTCTTCATAAGCAAACACGCCGGGAGAGTATGCATCACCCAGCCCGGTAGCCTGATAGAATGTATGTTCGCTCTCCGGTTCGTTGGCGGCGCTCAGGGAGATGTGCACCACACCAGCCTGTTCAGCATAGGCGCTGACTGCCGCCGCAGTATGTGCCAACTGTGGCCCGATGATGACATCCACTTCATCTTCTTCGACCAGCTTGCGCGCACGGGCAATAGCGTTGGCCGGATCGTCGGTTTCATCCTCGAAGATGAGTTCAACAGGGCGACCGGCGATTTCGTTCTCGACCTGGGCGAAGGCAAATTCCACACCCATGGTGATTTCCGGTCCAACGGCGGCGGCCAGCCCGGTCAGCGGCAGGATGACCCCTACTCTGATAGCATCATCGTCCTGAGCAGCATAAGGGGATGACGTCAGGGCAAGCAGGGCAGCCAGCAAAAGCGTAAGAAAAAGGCGTTGTCTCTGCATAATGATTCTCAACTCCGTAAGTTTCTGTTTAAACGAGTTTGTTGGTAAGCGGCTGAAACCGCTCTGACAACCAGACCCTGTATTTTTGTTTCCATCCGCTAAACACGGACAGAGTCTTCTGAAGCATAATCATTTCCTGGTAGCTGTACCGCTCTTTATTCGTCTATATCGAACGCACTGTCAGAGGCAGCACCGCATATCCGCGAAAGTTAGGTGTGGTGACGCGACGCGCATTCGCCTGATCTGTTTCCCACATGCCACTTGCCTGCAGCAGGGTGCGGAACAGTGTCTGCGTCATCAGCCTGCCAAGCGGAGCGCCTACACAGAAATGCAGCCCGACACCTAACCCCAGGTGGCCACGGTTTTCGCGGTGCAGGTCGAACACATCCGGATGATCAAACATGCGTTCGTCGCGGTTGGCAGAACCGATGTGCAGCAGGACCTGAGCGTTCTCCGGGATCGTTTTGCCATGCAGTTCCACATCCTGGGTCGGGCTGCGCACAAATCCCTGGGCGGCGGCGTCCTAGCGCATCGCTTCTTCGACCAGCGGCGGCACGAGGGTCAGATCCGCCTTTACTTCGCGGTAGACGTCCGGCAGCAGCGACAATGCACTGGCAAGGTTGGTAAAAAGGTTATTGACGGATTCGAACCCGGCAACCAGGAACGTCATGGTCGTGACGACAACCTGATCGAATTCCAGGCGCTGGCCGTCATCATCTTCAGCCTGAAGCATGGCGGTCATGAGGTCATCCTGCGGATTGCGCAAACGGGATTCTGCCAGGGATGAGAGGTATGTGCGCAGATGGCGCATCGCGATCTGCTGCGGCGGTTCCTGACCGTCCACTGCCGGAACGCGCAGAAAAAAATCGTCCAACCAGTGCCGCAGTTGCATAAAGTCAGACTCTGGCACACCAAACATCGCGCCCAGAATTGCAGCGTTGTACGGTGCTGAAACATCCGCCACAAATTCCAGCGACCCCCGTTCATACGCATCGCGGGTCAGTTTCTCTGCCAATCCCACAATTTTCGGCTCAAGCTGTGCGACCATTCGTGGGGTAAACGCTTTGTTGACCAGACGGCGCGCGAAGGTATGACGGGGCGGGTCCATGGTGCCCAGGGTCTTACCGACACGTTCCGGCAGATCGTTCACCAGGTTGCCGCGCCGCTGCGAAGACCATGTCTTCCAGTCCTTGAAAGCGTTCAGGACGTCGTCATAGCGTGTCAGTACCCAGATATTCTCGCGTGCTGAGTAGTGTGTGGGGTCGTTATCGCGCATCCAGCGATACTGTGGGTATGGATCGTCTGATGCGATCAACATTAAATCATAGGTGAAGGTCATCACGAGCTTCCCTTTTTCTTTGCCATAAGATTAAGTTGGATCTGCTGCCGTTAGTCCGCCAGCCGTTAACGGGCAAGAGCCACGTCTGCAAAACCCATATAGTGCGAAATTGTGTGAGCAGCGCGCACAATCGCTGTTCGGAATTCCGTTTCCGAACGTTCAAAACGGTAAACCGGCACCGACATGCTGAGGGCCGCAATCGCTTTCCTACGGTAGTTGTAAATCGGTGCGGCCACACAGCGTAAATCGCTGACGACCTCACCCATATCATACCCAAAGCCCCGCCTGCGGATTACTTCAAGTTCCATACGCAGTGTGTCTGCCTGGGTGATGGTGTTATCGGTGAAACGGGGGAGTCCGTTCTGCCGGATCACATCCTCGACCTGCGCTGACGGCAGGTGTGCCATCATTACCTTGCCGACCCCGGTGCAGTGGGGGTAGAGATGCGTGCCCAGCCCGCTGATTTCAACCCGGATCATCTGTCGGCCTTCGATTTTGTCCAGGTACACCACTTTGCAGCGATCCAGGATCGCCAGGTGCAGTGTTTCCTGATACTGGCGTCCTAGCTGTTCCATAATGGGACGGGCAACCGTGCGCAGTTCAGAGGTCTCCTGCAGAATTTCGCTCAGTTCCATCAGTTTCCAGCCGAGCCGGTATCGGCCTTCTTCCGTCTGGGTCAGCAGGCCGATATGTGTGAGAGAGGACATCAGGTCATGGGCACTGGACTTGGCAATGCCCAGTTTCTGCGCGGCATCGCTTACCCGCCATTCGGGATGGTCACCGTCAAACAGTGCCAGCAACTGGCCTACCTTAAGGATTGTTCCTAACATTTTAAATACTGGCCTCAGAGAATAAGGCCGCCCTATTCGGTTATCCCGAACACAAACGGACTATTTACCGTCAGTCACAAAAGTTTGTTAACTCCACCCGCCCCAACGCCGTCGTTTCTGTGCGGAAATCGCGAGTTATTTTAGATGTTATGCACATTATAGCGGTTTCTCAACGGTGCTGTTCGCTATAGCCGAACCCTGATCTTGTGAATGCGGTGAGGGTACGACAAAGTAGAAATCAGTAGGGGTACACAGGAGTAGCCTGATGCCGCGTTTCGTTACACTTACAACCGGTGTTACCTGCCATTACCGGCTCGATTTTCACGACTCAGGCCGGCTGCCGTTGGTGCTGGTGAATGCGTTGGGCACCGACCTGCGTCTCTGGGATGCGGTGGTTGATCAGATTGCCGGTCACATGCCGGTGCTGCGTTACGATGCACGTGGTCATGGCTTGTCGGGCTGCCCACCCGGACCGTACACAGTTACACAGCTTGGTGACGATCTGGCCGGGCTTCTGGACGCGCTGGGGTTTGCGCGTGCGGTCATCGCTGGAATCTCGCTGGGGGGGCTGACTGCGCTGGATTTTGGTCAGCGTTTCCCACATCGGACGGCTTCGCTGGTTCTGCTGGATACGCTGCCCAGAATAGCGACTGCTGCCTTCTGGCAGGAACGCATCGACTGGATCAAGCGGGATGGGTTGGAAACGGCGGCGTCCAGCATCGTGACACGCTGGTTCGCGCCACAGTTTGCACATCTGCGCCCGGACGAATATGCCGGATATACACACATGCTGGCACGGATGCCTGCGGTGGGGTATGTAGGCGCGTGTGCCGCGCTTCGGGACGCGGATTTATGGTTTGGTGTTTCAGTTTTGGAGATGCCTGCCCTGATTGTGTGTGGCGAGCACGACATGGCCACCACACCTGCTGCAATGGCGGGACTGGCGCAGGCACTGCCCAACGGACGCAGTGAAATTATTGAGGGAGTAGGCCACCTGCCGTGTGTCGAACGACCCGCCGCCACCAGCAGCGCCCTGCTTCGGTTTATGAGGGAGCAGGTGTATGAGCGATGATGTGTATGCACGCGGGATGGAAATCCGGCGGGCAGTGCTGGGTGATGCACATGTTGACCATGCTGAAACGAATAAGACAGCATTCGACGCGGATTTTCAGCAGTTCATTGTAGAAACTGCATGGGGTGCTGTGTGGTCTCGCCCTGGTCTTGACGTTCACACCCGGCATCTGATTACTATTGCCATGCTGGCAGCGTTAGGCAAAGAACATGAACTGGCAATGCATCTGCGTGCAACGGTCAATACCGGGGTGACGCCGGAAGAAATCCAGGAACTGCTGCTGCATGTGGCAGTCTATGCCGGGGTTCCTGCCGCCAACACCGCAACCAGCCTGGCCAAAAAGACTTTTGCAGAACTTTATTCCGAAGGCGAGAGACATCCTCATGACTGAAAATACTTTTGAAAAACCTCTGACCTCACTGGACTGGACCGTGCAGCCACCCTACCTGTACCCACCATACACCTCCACGGTCAAACGCGCACCGCAGAAACCACTGATCCCCTTGCCACAGACTCTGTCAGAACTGACTGCACCGGTTTACGGGCACGACGCCATTCAGCCGCTGGACCATGACCTCACTCGGAACGCCGTTGTTAACGGTCAGCCCATTGGTGAGCGCATTATCGTCGTGGGCCGCGTGATGGATGAAAACAGCCGTCCGGTGCGCAACGCCCTGGTCGAAATCTGGCAGGCGAACGCATGCGGACGCTACATCCACAAGAACGATCAGCACGACGCGCCCCTCGACCCAAATTTCCGGGGTGCCGGGCGGGTGCTGACGGACGACAACGGAGAGTACCGTTTCGTGACTATTAAGACGGGTGCCTATCCGTGGCGCAACCACAGCAACGCGTGGCGGCCTGCCCACATCCATTTTTCGATTTTTGGGACGGCGTTTATCTCACGATTAGTCACGCAGATGTATTTTCCTGGTGATCCGCTGCTGGCGCTTGATCCCATCTACAACGGTATTCCTGACGAAAACGGACGGCGACGGCTCATTTCAGACTATATGCCCGACGTCACAGAACCGGAGTGGGCGCTGGGATATCGGTTCAACATTGTCCTCAACGGCAGCCGCGTGACACCGTTTGAATAGGAGGATGCATATGGAACAACAGACACCCAGCCAGACCGTTGGACCATTCTTTCACTACGGTCTGATAACCCAGGCCGATTCGCACATCCTCACCACCGATCAAGCGCTGGGCGAACGGATCCTTATTCGCGGCCAGGTGCTGGATGGGGACGGCGTACCGGTACCGGATGCCCTGGTTGAAATCTGGCAGGCAGATGCCAAGGGTCGCTTCAGTCATCCGGCTGACCCTGAATACGCGAAGTTCGATCCGGATTTCCGAGGGTTCGGGCGTGCAGATACTGTCAGCGGACAGTACGCGTTCATGACAATCAAGCCGGGATGTGTCCCGTTTGACAAGCATCGGCAGCAGGCCCCGCACATTAATGTGCGGGTGTTTGCGCGTGGGATGCTGATTCATGCCTACACACGCTTGTATTTTTCTGACGAAGAGGTGGCCAACGCTGCTGATCCTGTGCTGACGCTGGTCGATGAAGAACGGCGCTCTACGCTGATTGCTGTGCGTGAAGATCGCGGCGGTCTTCCGGTCTACCATTTTGATATTGTGCTTCAGGGCAACCATGAAACCGTTTTCTTTCAACCCTGAGCGCGAGTCCATGTTTGTGCCCCTGTTTGAAGATGCTGAAATCGCGGCAGAATTTGCAGCGGCACGTTATGCTGCTTACATGATCGAGGTTGAGGTAGCGTTGGCACAGGTACAGGGCACTCTGGGCGTGATTCCGGCAGAGGCAGCGGCACAGATTGTGGTGGCAGCGCAGGCGTTTTCCGTGGATCACGCGGCATTACTGAAGGGCATAGACCTGTCTGGGGTGCCGACCATCGATCTGGTGCGGCAGTTGCGCGGTCATCTGGAAGGCGGAGCGTATGTCCACTGGGGCGCGACCACCCAGGACATCATGGATACAGTTCTCGTCCTGCAAGTGCGCGCGGTGCTGGCACTGCTGGAGGCGAAACTTGATGCAGTCATCATCTCGTTGGCAGCATTGGCCCGCGAACACCGTCATACGGTCATGGCAGGGCGCACGCACGCGCAGCAGGCACTCCCTGTGACTTTCGGCTTCAAAGCAGCGGGATGGATTGCCCCGCTGCTGCGTCACCGTACCCGGCTAGCGGAACTGAAACCGCGTGTGCTGGTCGTCCAGTTCGGTGGGGCGGTGGGAACACTGGCTGCACTGGGAGAACATGGTGTGGCGGTTCAGCGGGGGCTTGCGGATGCTCTTGGTCTTGGTGTATCGGTGATGCCGTGGCACACCCAGCGCGACTCTGTGGTCGAAGTGGCTAACTGGCTGAGTATGGTCAGCGGCAGCCTGGCGAAGATGGCCCAGGACGTGATTCTGCTTACACAGAGTGAGGTTGGGGAAGTGCGCGAATCTGCGGACCCGGCGCGGGGTGGATCAAGCACCATGCCGCAGAAGAGCAACCCGGTCATCAGCGAAGCGATCATCGCGGCGGCGCGCACCAACGCTGCACTGCTCAGTGGGATCCATCAGGCTGCTATCCAGGAACATGAGCGTGGGACGCATGGGTGGCAGATGGAGTGGCTAACGCTCCCTCAGATGGCAAAACTCACAGGTTCCACATTAACGAAGGCTTGGTTCCTGGGAGAAAATCTCGTCATCGACGTGGATCAGATGCGCTACAACCTTGAACGATCGGGTGGGCTGATGCTGGCTGAATCGCTGGTTTTCGCGCTGGCAGCACACATCGGACGGGCGGAAGCACAGCGCGTCGTCAGGGAAGCCGCAGCTATAGTGCTGAATGATACGATTGCTCACCGACGCCATCTGGCAGACGTTCTGCGTGAGCGCGTAGCCGTTCCACTGGACTGGGACATGCTGAAAGATCCGGCGCGCTATCTTGGCGCAGCAGAACAGTTTGTTGAACAGGTTCTTATTGAAGTACAGCAGGTTGAAAAGAAAGAAAACCAACATGGATGACGTAGTGATTGTTAGCGCGGTGCGCACCCCTATCGGCAGCATTCGCGGTGTGCTGGCTGAGGTGCGCCCGGACGATATGGCAGGGCTGGTGATTCGTGAAACCGTCGCAAGGGCAGGGATCCCGCCGGACAGCATCGAAGAAGTCTATATGGGCTGCGCTAATCAGTCAGGGGAAGATAACCGCAATGTGGCACGCATGGGTGCGCTGCTGGCCGGATTGCCGCAGCATGTCGCCGGGGTGACACTCAACCGCCTGTGTGCCAGCGGCTTAAGTGCTGTCAACAACGCATCACGGGCGATCTGGTGTGGTGAAGCCGACATCGTGGTGGCAGGCGGGGTGGAAAGCATGACGCGGGCACCGTATTCGCTGCCTAAAAATTCAACCGCGTTCGGCCCGTCCGGCAACATCACGGGGTGGGATACCACACTTGGCTGGCGCTACCCGAATCCTGCGATGGAAGCCCTGTTTCCACTTGAGTGGATGGGGGAAACCGCCGAAAACATTTACGAGATGAGCTGTAATGGCCAGCTTCAGGGCGGGCCGATCACCCGTGAGGATCAGGACCGTTTCGCGCTGCAAAGCCAGCAGCGTGCTGTGAACGCCATCAATAACGGCTACTTCGCGCGCGAGTTGGTGCCAGTCACCATTCCTCAGCGCAAAGGTGATCCGGTGATCGTTGACGTCGATGAGCACCCCTTCTACCGCAGGACAGACAGCGGCTACGAAGTGTCCACGACGCTGGAAAAATTGGGCAAACTGCCTGCGGTCTTCCGCAAAGGCGGGACGGTGACAGCGGGCAACTCCAGCGGACTCAATGACGGTGCGTGTGCGCTTGTACTGATGTCTGCCCGTAAAGCGAATGAACTGGGTATTAAGCCGCTGGCGCGCTGGCTGGGATCAGCAGCGGTCGGTGTGAACCCGCGTGTAATGGGGTTAGGTCCGGTGGAAGCTGTGCGCAAGGTGCTGGCACGTACTGGCCTGACGCTTGATCAGATCAATCTGGCCGAGCTGAACGAGGCTTTTGCGGTGCAGTCCATTGCGGTGCTGCGCGAATTGGATCTGAGCGAGGCCATCACAAATGTCAACGGCGGTGCAATTGCGCTGGGCCATCCCCTTGGCTGTTCCGGTGCGCGGATCCTGACGACCCTCATCCATGAGATGCACCGCCGTGCGGATGCGGGGGAGGCAATGCGCTATGGTCTCGCGACACTGTGTGTGGGCGTGGGGCAGGGTGAAGCGACCCTTATTGAACTGGTACATGAGAAACGGTAGAAGCAGAAGATGAAAACAGTCCCACAACTTACGCCGCAGGAAGCTGCTGCCCTGGTCAGGGATGGCAACACACTGATGGTGGGCGGCTTTGGCATGACCGGTAATCCGGTGCATCTGCTGCATGCACTGGCCCAAACCCCCACCCGTGACCTGACCTACATCGCCAATAACGTCGGCGAACCAGGCCTTGGCGGCGGACGCCTGCTGCGCAATGGGCAGATCAGAAAAGCCATTGGTTCGTTTTTCACAAGCAACCCCGAAGCAGTCGCGGCAGCCCGTTCCGGGGCCATTGATTTCGAGCTGATCCCACAGGGCTCATTAGCCGAGGCGATCCGGGCAGGCGGGGCAGGTATTGGCGGGTTCTTTACCCCCACCGCTGCCGGGACGGTGATTGCTGCCAACAGCGAAACACGCGTCATTGACGGCAAAACCCATGTCTTTGTACCCGGCCTGCGCGCCAACGTCGCCTTTATCCGTGCATGGACAGCCGACACTGCAGGAAATCTCGTTTACCGCATGACGGAACAGAACTTTAATAAAGTAATGGCGATGGCCGCTGATCTGGTAATTGCCGAAGTCGAACGTCTTGTACCCGTTGGAACGCTTGACCCCAACGCCATACACACGCCAGGCAGCTACGTCGATTATCTTGTACAGGCGCACACCACGCTGGATGAGTTGGGATCGTCCGCCAGCGTAGAAGGCAGCAGTCGCAGGAGTGATGACATTCGTATGGCCATGGCGCGGCGTGCGCTGGCCGAACTTCGACCCGGTCATGTGGTCAACCTCGGTGTCGGCATCCCCACGCTGGTGGCTGACCTGATCACGCCCGATCATGGCATCATTCTGCACACTGAAAACGGGATGCTGGGCGTGGGGCCTGCACCGCAGGCTGGCGGCGCACTGGACTATCCGGTAAATGCTGGCAAGGTGCCTGTAACGGCGCTGCCCGGCAGCAGTTATTTCGACAGTGCGGACTCGTTCGCTATGATTCGCGGCGGGCACATTGATGTCGCCATCATGGGTGGACTGCAGGTAGACGAAAACGCCAACCTGGCAAACTGGGCGGCGCTGGGAAAACCACTGCTTGGGGTGGGCGGGGCCATGGATCTGGCATCCGGCGCGCGACGGCTCATCATCACTATGACCCACACAACACCGGATGGTGAACCTAAACTTGTTCCCGAATGTACGCTGCCGCTGACAGCGCTGGGAGCAGTTGATATGGTCATCACCGATCTGGCCGTGTTTACATTTGTTGACGGTCAACTGCTATTGGTGGAAACCATGCCCGGTGTAACCATTGATGAGGTGCGGGCGAAGACCACGGCACATTTCCACGTCTAAAGACGACTCGATCCATGCTGCCTGACGTTTGGCTCTTTGTGGAAAGAAGAAATGGCTTTCGGGAGAAATGAAGGTGCGACTCTGCATCTCAATAAAGTCATTTCAAATGAAAACGATGCCACAGAGCGAAAGTTTGGTCAATGACATGCTGCACTGCATAGATAAAATCCCGCGTGCTGTTTCTCCTGGTCCGTATCCAGGGCAATCGCGTTCTAAGAGAGTGTTTAAAAGTTGTGGGTATGAGGTAGAATGGTCATATGACAATGAGAAAACCTTACCCAAGCGCTATGGACGACAGGGCGTGGAGCAAGATTGAACCACCCCTGCGAAAAACGAAAATGGGTCGCTCACCCAAGTAGATCCGACGCGAGTTACTGGATGCGATCGGGTATGTCTTGCGCCACGGGATTTCACGGCAGCCTTTGCCGCACGATTTTCCCCGTGGCAAACGGTGTGCTTTGCCGTGGCGATGCAGGTCGTCAAACGTTCCGACCAAGCAGGGGTTTGAGGTTCTGCCCCAACGCTGGATCGTTGAACGCACCTTCGCCTGATTGGGCAAGTATCGTCGTC
Organism: uncultured Anaerolineaceae bacterium; assembly: GCA_964592955.1. Lineage (GTDB taxonomy): Bacteria > Chloroflexota > Anaerolineae > Aggregatilineales > Phototrophicaceae > CAZQIJ01. Next base: position 11,029 of record CAZQIJ010000009.1, on the reverse strand, counting down.
TCAGCAAGGCCTATGAAGCCTGTGCGCACACGCCGACCCGATGGTCTATGCGGCGATGGTTCATCTTATAGCGCGTCGTCTTTCTCGTTCCTGACTTTTAAAACACTCTCTTACCATTGATTCGTCAAATACTGCTGCACCAATGCAAACGAAAGCAATCCATGGAGCCTTGTAGAATTTACTTGCTCGGTTCACCTTATGTCACCGTTGGTGAACAGCGCATCGCGTTCAAACGCAAAAAAGCGCTCGCCTTAATCGCCTATCTGGCGCTCCAGGCGCAGCCAAGCCGCCGCGACACAATCCTTACACTCCTCTGGCCAGATTTGGATGAAGTACGCGCGCGTGCTGCGCTGCGCCGCACCCTGGCGGCGATTACGGAGACCCCCTTGCGGATGTGGTTAAGGGCAGATCGTCAGGTCATCGAACTCCGCGACGATTCCGCGCTTTGGGTCGATGTCGTGGTGATGCGCGCTGCCCTGCACACGAACAACGACGAAAAAGCCTCGGCAGCACTGCTCTACCGTGATCGATTTATGATGGGTTTCACGCTGGACGATGCAGCGGATTTCGATGATTGGCAGGCGGCGCAAACCCAAAGCATCGAAGCTGAAATAAGCCAACTGCTCGCTCAACTGACTCTGCACTATCTGGAACAACGGATGCCAGTTGCAGGGTTAGAAACCGCGCGTAGGTGGCTGCAAATCGATCCTTACCTGGAAGATGCGAATCGTGCCTACATGAGTTTGTTGGCGCTGGCAAATCAACAGGCTGCGGTGGTACAGCATTTTCAGCGCTATACCGATCTTCTTATGACTGAACTTGGAATCGCACCATCCCCACAATTGGCTGCCTTTGTTAAGGCTGTGGGGGACGGCAGCCGTGAAATACCCGGGGATCGCAAACGCATTGCACTGCTGCCACCGCCACCACGCCTGATGATTGGCCGTGACGACGTGTTGGCAGCCCTGCGTGAGCGGCTTATCCCTCGTGGGGATCACGCGTCACCCGAAGTGGTGATTCAAGGCTGGCCTGGAATCGGAAAGACCACACTCAGCGCCGCCCTCGCCTATGATCGCAGTTTGCAGCAGCAGTATCGCGACGGTGTCGTCTGGTTAGCATTCGGCGAAAATCCCAACATCAGGGCGCTGCTGGCGCACTGCTGCCAGGCTGCCGATTTGGGAATGCCTGACCCGGACGACAGCATTGAGATGCTTTCGGCACGGCTGCGCACCCATTTCGCGTCACGCGCAGTGGTGTTTATTCTGGATGATCTCTGGGAAGTTTCGCACGCACTGCCCTTCCGGGTGGGTGGCAGTGACTGCGCTGTGTTCATGTCCACGCGCTTCAACGATGTCGCGCGGGCGCTGGTTGATCGCGCCGACCAGGTGTACAAAGTCCCTTTGATCAGCGATGCGGCGGCGCTGCAACTGCTGTATGCCCTGGCACCCGGTTTGCAGCACTTTGAGGCTGAAACGCTGGCGCTGATCCATGATCTCGAAGGGCTGCCGCTGGCGCTGCAAGTGGCAGGGCGACTGCTGCACGCTGAAACCAGCATGGGCTGGGGAATTCGCGAACTGGTCCAAGAACTGCGCGAAGGTCGCCGGTTGCTGGAAAGCCGTGCCCCAGCAGATCGCCACGAAATCGCTATCCAGACCAGCCCGACCATTGCCGTGCTCCTTCAACGAAGCGTGAATAAACTCAGCGAACCCTTGCAAGAGAAATTTGCGCTTCTGGGCATCTTTGCGCCGAAGCCCGCCACGTTTACTGTGGAAGCGGTCAGCGCCATCTGGCGCGATCCGCAGCCCCACCCCGCAATCCGCACACTGACCGACCGCGGACTCCTTGAATCCACGAACACCGGGCGGTTTCAGATGCACGCCCTGCTGGTGATGTACGCCCGTTCATTGTTCAAGGATTAAAAAATATGGTCAGCCGCAGCCGCCTTTTTGAAGCACAGTTCGACTATGCGGACTTTTACCTGCGCACGCTTCAACAGTGGGAAACGCAGTTTCATCGTGCCGATTCCATTGCAGATCGTGCTGCCTTCGAGGCAGACTTGCAGCAGATACAGCAGGCGCAAACATGGTGCGCAGACCGCAGTGAAGCGAACAGCGCCGCCGCGCAGTTGTGCAGCGCATTCGGGATGATCGACAGTACCCTCTTGGAGTCGTACCACACCCCCGACGCGCAGATCAACTGGTATCGCGCTGCGGTTGATGCCGCCCGCTTGCTGAACGATCCAGAGGCTGAACTTCAGCATGTGCGGCATCTCGCGCTGTCCTATGGGCGGGTGGGCGAGTATTCAGTGGGCTTGCAGCACTTGCAGGCTGCGCTGGCACGGCACAGCAGCACTGACGGCAATCCGATGGTTCGGGCGCAGCTCCTCAACAACATTGGCGACATCTTCGTTGCAATCGGGGAACCGCAGCAGGCAGAAGCGCACTTTCTGGATTGTCTGGCCCTCAGTACGCCGGACAGTGCAGAACGCGCCCATGCGCTTTGGGGGCTTTCCAGCGTCTACAACACACTCAGCCGTTTGGATGACGCCATTGCCTATGCAGAACAAAGCCAACTGCTCTACCAGCGCCTGGGCAATACCCTCCGTCTCGCACAGATTGCCGCCCGCATGGGGGAGATTTGCTACACGCAAGGGGATTACGATACTGCTCAAAAACATCAATGGGAGAGTATCCGGCGGGCAGAGCAGATCGCGTATCTGCGCGGGCTGACGGTCGCTTATCGCAACCTTGCTTACATCGCCAATGATCAGGGTGCAATCCACGACGCCGAACAGTATTTTGAGCGCAGCCTCGCCTATGTGCAGCAGCTAGGCGATTTGCGCGAACATGCGATCCTGCTCGGCGGCCTGGGGCAGCTTCAATGGCGGCGCGGCGCGTATACCGACGCCGCTTCAAGTTTTCGTCAGAGTCTGGCCTACTGCGAACAGACGGGCGACCAGATTGGCATGGCATACATGCTGATCAACCTCGGCAAAGTGCATCAACACATGGGGGACTTCTCTCAAGCCTTGCGTGAGTTGGAGCAGGCACAGGCAGTGCTCGAACGGCTCGGTGAACCGTGGGGGCAGGCGAAAGTGATGATGTCATTGGGGGAGCTGGCGCACAAACAGGGCGATTATGCCCGCGCTGCTGAACACTTTCGGGAAATGCTGGGCAGCGTCGAAAGCATCGGGGATGTGCGCGGACAAACACTTGCTTGGATCGGGTTAGGCAAAGCCGCGCAGGGTCGCGGGCAAGCGGAGGAGGCACTCGCGGCGTACCAGCGTGCGCTGGAACTGGCGCGCGCTACGTCCCTGGTCCCGATGACACTGGAAGCACTGCTTGGATTTGCTGCGGTCTGGTATATGCAGGGGAGAATCGCCGCATCTCTGGAACTATTGGGATTTCTGCTCCATCATCCCCAGAGCGACGACGAAATCCGTTTGGCATGTACGGCACTGCTCACACGGGTGCAGCTCGAACACGGCAGCGAACCGGTGGATGATCTACTCGCACAGGGGGCAGGGCGCGATCTGGAAACTTTCGTCACCCGGAAGTAACGCGGATCGGGTGCTGATTACAGCGCCCGATCCTGCATCACAGAACGTCTGCTGAATTAGTTCGCCAGGATAGACTGCACCATCGCCTGACCGAGCGCCAGCATTTCCGGCGCAATCGGGAAGAAGGGCGTATCCGATCCATCCGTGAATGCCTCAACCTGCAAGAAATACAGGTCGCCGTTCAGCGCATACACGTAGAACGCAACCTGTGCGCCGCTGTTTGTTTCGGCAAAGCCCAGCAGGATGCTGCCATCGCCCAACACGTCGATTACATCTTCCGGCTCAAACGGAAAGCTGCTGTAGAACATGCTGACAATGAAATCGACAGCGTCTGCGCCCTCCCCGTTGATCGGGAACGGCGGGCGAGCATAATGGGTGTACATCGTCGTCATGTCCGCATCCATGACCGAGAAGTACGTATCGGTCACGCTCAGTTCAACAAAATCGGCCGGGTAGGGGATAATGGTCCCCGTTTCGAGTTCCGCCATCTTGGCATCTGCACCCAACAGTGCGGCGGCATCGACCGCGCCACCTGAACTGACGGGCGCTGCATCCAGGGCAAACCCGACCAGCTCCACCGCGTCGATCTCATTCCAACTGCCGCCAATGGTCTGATCGAGGACGATAGTCACCCCCATGACCGGTTCGGTCACATCCGTAATATCCAGCACGAACACGCCGGGGCAGGCGGTGCTTCCGAGCGGATCGGCGCTGTCTGGCACGACGATCACGCTGCCGGACTCCGTGACAAGTTGGACTTCGATGATTGAACCGGGGTTGTATGTCTGGTAAATGCTGACCTGCGTGGGGATGACGGCTTGGTCATAGGCAACCGTCAGGCTGTCACTGCCCGTCCTGGACGCCGATGCCCATGCGCTGGTGAAGTCGCCGCATTGGGTCGTATTCGGTTCGCCGGTCGCCTGCGCCGCGCTCCAACTGTCCGATCCGAACTGGCTCGTCGCGCTGGCACTACTCGCCCACTGGCGGACGGGTTCAGCAGGGGATTCGGCGGGGGCGCTGTTGGCCTGCACCGGAGCGCTGGCGCTCTCCAGGCGGATGGTGAAGCCGCCCGTCCCGCTTAGCCGTGTGGCGCGAATGGTGTATTCACCCGTCTCCGGCAGTTCAAAATCCTTGATCTGCGAATTGTAACTGCCGATGCTGCTGTCTGCCGCGTCGTCGTTGTCTACCAACGGGACGAGATCATCGCCTGCGAAGCCCTCCGAAGTCAGCAGCCACACCCAGCTATCGAGCGCGTTGTTGTCATCCGCAATCATGGTGATGGTCACGACATCGCCCTGCATGCCGTTGAAGGTGAAGAACTGCTCCGGCGCGCTGTCGGTGAGTGTGCCACTGGCACTGCTGTTGTAGGCCAGGACACTGCCAGTGCTGGCAGCGGGCGCACTGTCTGTGCTGCTGGCAGCAGGGGCGCTGCCAGGAGTTACGAAGCTCATATCGGCAGCAATCGCCTGCGCGACAGCTAACACCGCCTGGTTAGCCGCCTCACTCGCGGTTTCGCTCAGGCTCACTACCAACAGCTTGGTGGTGTTGGTGAAGGGGACAAAAGTGATGAAGTAATCACGCGGGCCCACCTGATATTGCAGCACGCTGCCATCACCAAACACATCCGTTAGGCGGGTGGGGTCAATAAAACCATCACCAAAAGCATCTTCGACGGCGGCGCTCATGGCTTCCTCGCCCACACCGTCGAAGCGCTTGATCGCCTCATGGCGGATGATGCTGCCTTCGGGGCTGGTGAGTTCAACGCGCGTATTATCACTATCAGCGGCAGTGTAGCTGACGGGATAATTCATCACTGTGCCATCGCCAAACATCTTGCTGGCGGTATCGCCCAGACTCGCGGCGATATCCTGCCCGCCGCCGCTCTGCTGTAGGTCGGGATTGGCAGGGGCGCTGGTCATCGATTCGATGATCTGCATGAGTTCCGCGCCGTAATCCTCCAGTGCATCCCCGGTTTCCAGAATAATGAAAACTGTTCCATTCGGCGTTCCCACGCCAATGACGCCTGCTTCGGTCCCGGCAAGTTCCGTGTCAAGTGTCGAGACCTGAGCCTGCACAACCGGGTAACCGTTGATCGAGTTCTCGATGATTTCGCCTTCCATACCCGTCATACTCAGGAAGGTGTCGATCAGGTCTGCGGGCGCAATGCTGGCATCCGAATTCACTTCGGGAACGTTGGCGGTTGCCGCGACGAGAAGCACAATCGTGCCCGGAAGCGCAGAATTGCCCTGCCGTCCAATATCCAACCCTTCCAGGTTGTTGGCGACGATCACGCGCGTCCCGTCTTCTTCGACCTGCCATCCGTCGGGCAGGGTGAAGCTCACCCGTCCATCCGATGACGTGAACGATTCCTGGGCGAGTACGCTCCCCACCAGAACCAGCAACAGCAGGAGCGATATTCCGGTGCGAATCCATTTCTGCATTTTGGCATCTCCTCAGTATTCATCGATGTTACCAGCCTAAGCGGTGACCGTTTCAGCAGCGTTTCAGTGTTTCGGCAATTTGTGAAACGATCAGGGTACAGCGTTGCCCTGCAAGTGCAGCACGCAATCATAATTGCCCAGGCAGGTTGTGCTGCGCGCTTTGTTTCACCTCATCCCCCTGCCTCTTTCTCCCACTGAAGGATGAAGGGGGTGAACCGCCGGCCAGCGCGTCCCCTCGCCCCTGCGTAGTTGCACGCAGCCACAGGCTGAAGGCAGGAACGACCATGTGCCGCGCTCCCGAACAGCAAATCGAGATCAGGTAAAGTGAAAACCCGCCACAGCGCATCCTTTTACCAGCCATTGCTCCAGTGAACGCATCCCAGGCGTGGGTCGAAATAACCCTGATGCACAGCAAAACAGCAAACAGCAAAGGCCTGTTCGCAGCGCGCAGCGTTTCGCGCTACACTTCTCGCAACGAAGTGGGGAGCAAGGGGTATGGCTGAATCATCCCATGTTTTTATCAGTTACAGCCGCCGCAATGCAGACACCATGGCGCGCGTCTCGCAGGCGCTGCGCGAAGCTGGCATTCTGGTATGGACCGACGAAAAGCTCACCGCTGGTACACCTTCGTGGAAAGACGCCATCGAACATGCACTTCAAGGCGCGTTTGCCGTAGTTGTGCTCATGTCCCCTCCGGCGAAAGCATCCGAGTGGGTGGAGCGCGAGCTCGATTACGCCTACGTGCTGCAGTGCCCCATCTACCCGCTGCTGGTGGAAGGCACACAGCGGGACGCCGTGCCGTTTGAGCTTATTACCATGCAGTACATCGATATTCGCACCGATTTCGACCAGGGTATGCGCCAGTTGATCGGACTGTTGGCACCGGGCCGCTCAGGCGCTCCAGAACCCAATGCCGGTGGCGCAGCGGCGATCACGCCGCTGGAGCCGCGCAAGGCTCCTCAGCGTGCCGTCCCCGTGCCCTTCCCCGTGCCCATGCAGCACACTGCCCCGCCCACCCTTCTGGATCGCTTCTGGTTGATGCTCGGGCTCGAATCCGACGACGATGGGCGCATCGCAGAAATGAACACGAAACTGCGGCGCGTAAGCCGCTGGTATTATCTGGAACCCCGCCGCTTTCGACTGTTCAACAGCATCACACACGACAACTTCGGACGGTTGATGCACTCTGGGCTGACGGCGCTGATCTGTCTGTGGGTAATCGGATGGGCGGTGTTGTTCCCACTGCTGCGAAATGCGTCTGGTCAGTTTCCGAACAGTGGCGGGATTGAGATCCCGATTGTGCTGATCCTGTTTGTCTATGGCATTGGTGTACTGGTCAGCCTGGCCACTCCCTACCAGACGCGCCGCGCGCTGCTCCGTTCCATCCTGTTCGGCGTAGCACTGTTGTTCGGCATCAGTGTGCTGCTGTTGGTGACCTATGCCCTGTTCCTCGAATTGAGACGAGTGTTCGGATAAATTACCATGCCTTTTGATGTGATCCTTATGAGTCTGCTGGTGGTGATAATTTTCGCGCCGCTGTTGATCGCGCGCATCGCCAATCTCGCTTACCGTTACCGTCTTGCCGCGATGGTCATTCTCCTTATGCTGCTGTGGACGTTCGTCGTCCCGATAACGGTGACCCTTGTGATGGGACCGGGTAACCAGACCCTGACGGGCCTGGTTGGGGCGATGCTGGGGGTGTCTGTGGTGCTGATCGTGCCGCTGGTGCTGCTGGGGCGGGTATTGGGGCGGGTATTCGCCAGACGCTATGTGCCATCGGTAGCGGATGCGATCGCGGCAGTTGTCGTAGGCAGCACCACCAGCTTTGTGACACCGGTGCTGGCCCTTGTACTCTCGGTGGGGGCAGTGCGCCTGTTCGCGCTGGATAGCATCCCACTGCTGCCTGACCTGACCCCCATCTCGGTCGTTACGCTGTTCCCGCTGCTGGCCATCATGACCCTCAGCAGTGCTGCCGCTGCCTGGATCCTGATGGGATGGGGCAGTATGCCGACGCTGCGCCAACGCAAAGGCACACAGCTTGGCCTGACCTGTGCTGGCGTTGCCGCCTTCTTTTCTGTGATTCTGACATTGGTTACGGCATGGGTTGGGATACCAGGCACGAATACACCAGCAGACCTGTACGGATCCGTCTACCTTACGCTGGTCACCCTCTTCGGCGTCGTGGCAATTCTGGTAGGGATGCTGGCGGCTGGATTCATGCATGGTGTGCTGGCCAGCCTCGCGTCGGTTTTTGATCTGGCAGCTTTTGCTGTGATGGTGCTGACGGTTGGCCTGATGCTGACGGGTGACCCTGAGCGCGGAACCGCGCCATCTATGGGGATGGGATCCGGGGATGATGCCATACAGACAACAATTGCATTCAGGACAGCGCTGGAAGCCCTGGTGACGACGGCAGCGCTGGCTGTGGTGTACCTGCGCGCGGCGATGATCGGCCAGCGGGTGGTGTCCACCTTAGTGCTGGTGCTGCTGGCGCTGCCGTTCATCGGGCTTATGCCTGCCTTAGGAGACGTTAACCGTCTGCTGCTGGCGCTGCTCTTCCTGCTGCTAGTGCTGTGGTTGGGAGAATGGGCGCGGGGGCTTCGGCAGACAAATCAGGGTGGGCTCATCAGCATGGTACTGCTGGGCACAGCGTTGATTATTGTGCCACTAATCTACCTGATTCCATAGGTATTGGCGACAGAGTCGGTGGCGACGGGTGTGACGCCGTGCCGTGCAATATCGATGGGGGAGCGCAGCACCAACGACAACGACAGTTCGTTTTCTTCCGCCCAGATGAGCGTTGCAGCGTCCTGCGGCGTAACCACCACAGTCACCGGGATCAACTCCGGTGCCAGTGATGGGGTTACCGTAGAGGATATGTGTGATAGGGTACCAGCCAGGGTTGGCGTGGGAAACCCGAAATCCGGCGCGGTGCCGATGGCTAACACCAGTGCATCCGGCACGGTGAGGATGGTTGTGCCACCGTTTTCACCCGGCAGCGTGTGGTAGATGTTCACCCGATCCCCTGGCGCTAATCCCAGCGGCAGCAGGTTGGCGCGCAGCAGCAGTGTTTTGCCTACGGTTCCCGGCGCAATGACGGACGCCGCATCGGACCCCACATTACTCATGTTGAGTCGGGAGTCCGTCACCATCGTAAACAGAATGGGCTGTTCTCTGTAAATGTCGGTGCGTGCAATGGTGCCGATTACATCCTCCAGGTTTATCACGGCAGAGAAGGGTGCCATCTCCACCGGCCAAATCCGATAGGCAAGGACGTCCGGTGTAATGATCGTGCCGCGCGGGAGATTTTGCACCGCAATCACCAGTTGAAGCACCTCAAGTGGCGTAGGGGTCGGAAGGGGTGGCAGCGTGGGGGACGGTTCGCGCTTGTCCACCGGTGTTGTGACGATAGCGAAATAGGCGAGCAGCAGCAGCATGATATTGGCTGCTGTAAGCACCACAGGGATAATTTTTCGCCGTCTGTTGTCGTTCATTGCTGTTCCGCAATCACGGTACTGCTGCCGATTGCCTGTGTATTGTATAAGGTGGCAGGGCATCGCGCCAGAAATGGAACTGCAACCGACGGGTATTCATGCATCATGCAAAAGCAAGGCTAACCGCAGGGAAGGCTGGCGTCGTTCTCGTACCAGACACTGCCTGCCCTGCCTGCCGTGTATTCGTCAGTGGTTGAAGCATTGCCGTCAGCGCATTTCGTTTAGGCCTGCAATAACAATTGCAGGGGTTGTGGCTGCTTCACAGAAAAATGAAATTCTCGAGTGAGCAGCATATGCGCAGCCACGAAATGCGGGGCTGCGGCTGATCGGTTAAGGTGTGTGGGCAAACAGCGAATAGGTAGATAGGTTGCGCCGAAAAACATAAGACGACCCATCGCCATGATGGGTCGTCCTGATTGTATGGCTCTGCATTTAGCGGTAACGAACGGTCATGATCATTTCTGTGTCAGTAATCTCAAACGCCGTGACCGTTGATGTAAGGGTGCCAGTTCCCTGCAATCCCTGCGTAAGGGCACCGGTTAATGTGTCGCTGGATTGCGCTGCTGCAAGATCGAATTCCAGGTCATTAATAGTCACACTGGTTGTTGTCCAGGTCACGCGGCCATTTGCCACCGTAGGAACAAAGTGATTGAGGCCAGGTAGGTCGAGCCATCCGCGCCAATACCTGCCGCTTCTATGACGGCCTGCCCCGGCTGCATATCGATGGCCAGCGCGACCAGTTCTTCAGTAAGATAGGCAGAAAATGCTGCGTTAACTTCGGCTTCTGTCACCGTGTAGGTCACTACAGGTTCAACCGTCGGATCATTCTCGATGGCTTCCAGATCCCAGGTGAAGGTCACATCAGTATCGGTAATGACTGTATTAATCAGGCCATTCTGGTTGTAGATTCCATCAAAGTAAGCGCGCCAAACCGTCATGATCGCGCTCGTCACGCTGCCATTGACGTTTGCAGTCGCGCTGATCTGCCATGTAACACTGTTATTCACAACTGTCGGAGTCATTGTGTAGGTAATCTGCGACAGCCCGGCCTGTTGTGTCGTGGTGATAAGTGCCTGCCCCGGCTGCAGATCGATAGTAATAGCACTGATGTTAGGATCTTCAGGATTAATCACCCAGGGCAGGCGGTTTAGGCTGGCTTCGCTGAAGGTGAGGCTGAAGAGGGTGTCTGCGATGGTGATGGTAGGATCATCCACGCTGGCATTCATCCATTCAATGGTCAGCCGGTCTCCCGTTACGGTCACACTCTGGATCTGGCCACTGCCGGTCTGCGTGGAGAAATAATCAGACACCCCGCCTACAGTGTTGGTGAGGGCTTGGTTATTGTTGTTATTGAGGTTGACTTCTAGCGCGTTAATCGTCAGACGGGTGGCCTCAAATTCGAGCTGTTGCGTGGCGGATACAGATGGCACGACGGTTAAAGCGAAACGGGTGACATTGCCGCGCGCCCCGGTGACAACCAGGTTGATGACAAGCTGGCCAGGTTGCAGATCAATCGAGAGATCGCTGTTCGGATC
>CAZQIJ010000008.1:20957-30955 GCA_964592955.1 uncultured Anaerolineaceae bacterium | reverse complement strand
GCGCGCACCTTCCGGTCATCGGGCGGCTCTCGCGGCACTTTACCTACGGAGATCTGGAAAAGCAGTCCGACGCACTGGCAGCCGCCCTGAACGACATGGGGTTGAAGAAGGGAGATCGCGTCGTACTGCTGATGCCAAACATCACCGCCTTTGTCATCAGTTTCTATGGCATTCTGAAAGCGGGTGGCGTGGTGGCCGCCGCCAACCCGACTTATCCTGCCGATAAACTCCAGGAAATGCTCATCGACTGCGAGGCGGAATTCGTCATCGCCATGAGCCTTTACTACAACCTGGTGAAATCGGTACAGGCCAAGACACAAGTCAAGACGGTATTTGTCACTAATATTAAAGAGTACTTGCCGCCGCTGGCTGCCACCCTGTTCACCCTGGCGCGAGAAAAGAAAGAAGGGCATCGCGTAGAAACGCTGGCGCAGGGCGATCACTGGTTTCAGGATGTGCTCTCACGCTACGCTAACCAGAAGTCCAGCATCACGGCCCACCCGGATGATCTCGCCCTGTTCCAGTACACAGGCGGTACCACCGGCGTCCCCAAGGCGGCGATGTCTACGCACCGCGCGCTGGTAGCCAATGTCCTTCAGCAGGATGCATTCCTCAGTGTGGATAAAATCCCAGGCGAGAAAGAGGTCTTTCTGGGAGCCATTCCGCTCTTTCACGTCTTTGGCATGGTCGCGGTCCTCAGCAGCGCCGTCATGAAGGGCGCAGTGATTGTGCTTGTGCCCAATGCCCGCGATATTGATGATGTTCTGGACAATATCAACATCTACAAACCAACGCTGTTTCACGGGGTGCCAGCGCTGTATAACGCCATCAACAATCACCCCAACGTGAAGTCTGGCCGCGTTGATCTGAAGTCCATACGCGCCTGCGTCAGCGGATCTGCGCCGCTGCCACCGGCAACCAAGAAGGAGTTTGAGCGCCTGAGCGGTGCGAAACTTCTGGAGGGTTTCGGGATGAGCGAAGCGCCAACGGCAACGCACGTGAACCCGGTGCGCGGCGAAAACCGCACAGGCTCTATTGGTCTGCCGCTGCCGGATATGGACATGCGTATCGTTAGCCTGGACGACGGCGTCACCGATGTCCCGGTAGGGGAGATCGGCGAGCTGGCAATGAGCGGCCCGCAGCTTATGAAGGGCTACTTTAAAATGCCTACCGAGACGGCCAACACCCTGCGAGAACACGACGGTAAAGTGTGGCTGTTCACGGGCGACATCGCGCGCATGGACGAAGAAGGTTACTTCTACATCGTGGATCGCAAGAAAGATATGGCGCTCATCGGTGGCTACAACGTGTACCCGACCGAGGTCGAAAAAGCGTTGAAGGATCATCCGGCAGTGCTGGAAGTGGGCGTCGCGGCAGTGCCGCACCCGGAAAAAGAGGGACAGGAAGCGCTGAAAGCCTGGATCGTCCTCCAGCCCGGCATGACGGTCACGGAACAGGAGCTGATCGACCTGTGCAACAAGAAGTTGGCCCCCTACGCGGTTCCGCGTCGCTTCAGCTTCATTGCTGAACTTCCCAAATCGGCTGTGGGCAAGACGCTGCGTCGTGAATTGATTCGCCTGGAAATGGATGACCGCGAAGCGGTCAACTGAGCGCCACGCTGCGTAAACATCCGTTGTAACCGTATCGTGCAACCGCCTATTGCATCAGTAAAGGGGTGTGCGGCCCCTTTACCGGTGCGCGGCGGAAGGCTCGGTATCCGGTTCCGGCAGATAGTAACCCCGGTAGAAGGCACGGGCCGGGCCCCGATTCATGTACCAGATTGAATACAGCGGGATAAGCAGTGTGAGCAGCAGCCGCCCCCATTGCAGGGAAACACCTACCCCCTCACCAGAGTCGAAGGCTAATGTCGGCCCTGGTGGCGAAAGCAGTGGTATAAGAATATCCACCGCGTGATAGAGCATCAGCGCGACAATTGCCAGCACGATGGCTCCCCTTGTCCATGCCGGACGTCCCCGCCACGCAAACCAGGCCAGCACCAGGAAGAACGCACTGAATACCGCCTGTGGCACGAACTGCTCTGTGTCATACAGTGAGGAGTCACTGCCAGCGAAAAAAGGTTCAACGGGTGCCCCATCAGGTGATGTAATGCCGAAATCCCGATTCCTGAAGTATTCCTGAACTTGCAGATTATAAACGAACAGGAATAATGGAATGCAGGAAAACAGGAAGACACTGGAGAGCAGAGCCAGGGATAATCCAAGCGGACGCGGCGGTTTAGACATACTCTGGTTGTCTTCGTATTTTGAGGGTACCATAAACTCATCCTGGCTAACTTGATCTTCATGCACACACAAGGCTAAGTAAAGTGTAGTATAATCATTGCTTGTCGGGTACAATTCCGTTAGCAATCAACTTTATACATATCGGGTCGTAGCACAGTTGCCCTCCCTGAAGGTGAAGGTCGCATACAACATGAAACTACACCAGCGCATTGAGACTTGTTTCCAAAGATTTTCGGAGCAAATCCCCCACGTTCGCGTTGTACTTCTGCATCCGAAAAGCCGGTATCGTTCGGTGTTGCTGGCGCGTTTGGTGAATGCACCGGAACTCCCCACATTCTACTATGCCCTTGGGCCGGACGACATCTCCGTTCAGTCGTTTGTGATGGGTATTACCCACGATCTGTCCGCCCAGTTTCCCACATTCGGACGCCACACGTATCTGATTCCAGACACGGCGTTTGACGAGTTTGAAAGCAACACTGACCTTATTATAGACACCTTTGTGAAGGATCTGAGCGAAATCAGCAGGGAGATCTTCCTGCTGATTCTTGATGAATATGACCTGTGCGACAGTGCGGATGACGTTCAGGTATTTGTTGAGCGGTTAATTGACCGGATGCCGGAAAACTGCCGCATCGTGATTAACAGCCGTACCCTGCCCCGCTTGCCCTGGATTTCGTTTGTGGCGCAGAATCAGGCGATTATTCTGCAAGATGCAGACATCATTGGCGAGAACTTCTATGACCTCGTGAACGACGATAACGGTGCCCTGGAAATCTACGCCCTCGGCCCCGGCTTTGTGCTGCTGGATAACGCCTTTATTGATGCGTGGGAAGGGCACCTGCCGCGCCTTCTGCTGTTCTTCGCCCTGGATCGCCCCGTGGTCACCCGCTCGGATATCTGCCGCGCCTTCTGGCCCGAACTTAATGCAGACCAGGCTGTCAACGTCTTTCACGTCACAAAACGCCGCCTGCACAAAGCCCTTGACCTGGATATCCTCATCCATGAAGAAGGGTACTACAGTGTTAATCCTGGCATCTCTATCTATTATGATGTGGCCGAATTCGTCAAGGTGTTGATGCTGGCACGTAATCCCAACACCACGGACCGCACAGCAGCCTGGCAGCGCGCCATCGACCTCTACCGTGGCCCGTTTCTGCAGGGTCACAATGATCGCTGGATCATCAACCGGCGTCACGATTATCGCGTAGGGTATGTGGAGGCGCTGGATCACATGGCAAAACTGTGGCTGGCGCGGGAGCGCCCGGAACAATCGCTGTCGCTGTACCAGCGTGCCGTCGCCGAAGACATTACGCTGGAGCCTATCCACCGCGAAATTATGCAGCTTTTCTCTCAGTTGGGGCGTCGGAGCGAGGCAGCCGCACATTTCCAGCGGTTATCTGAAGAATTCATGCGCCTCAACCGCCGGTTATCTGACGATACCCTACGGCTTTACGAGACAATCATGGCATAACGTCACGCAACAGAAAACGTCTGCCAATAAGGGCAGACGTCATCCGGGCGCTGTGCCCCCGGTAGGATTCGAACCTACGACCTCCTGCTTAGAAGGCAGTTGCTCTATCCACTGAGCTACGGAGGCTTTGCTCCGATTGTATAGTGGAGCTGGGCGGCATGTCAAGGGAGGGGCGAAACGGCGCATGTGGTGCCGTTTTGCCCCTCTAGGCGCTAGTCAATTCCCATGCCCAGATTAGAGAAGGCACTGCGACCCGCGTACTTGGCGGCGCTGCCAAGCTCTTCTTCAATGCGCAGCAGTTGGTTAAATTTGGCGATACGGTCGGTACGGGCCGGCGCGCCAGTTTTGATCTGACCGGCGTTCATGGCCACTGCCAGGTCGGCAATCGTGGTGTCTTCGGTTTCGCCGCTGCGGTGGCTGCTGACGACGGTCCAGCCATGGCGCTGGCTTAACTGCGCGGCGGCGAGTGCTTCGGTGAGAGAGCCGATCTGGTTGACCTTGAAGAGCAGTGCGTTGGCCGCCTTTTCCTTGATGGCACGGCGCACACGCTCCACATTGGTGACCAGCAGGTCATCCCCCACGATCTGTACACGGCTGCCGATGCGCGAAACAAGCCGCGACCAGTTTTCCCAGTCGTTCTCTGCCAGGCCATCTTCCAGGGAAATGATCGGATACCGGTTCGACCAATCCTCCCAGAAATCAACCATCTCTTCACCGGTCAGCACGCGACCTTCAATCTCAAGGTGATACTTGCCGTCTTTGTAGATTTCAGACGTGGCAGGATCAAGCGCGATCATGATCTGTTCGCGCGGCGTAAAGCCTGCCTGGGCGATGGCTTCCATGATGACATCCAGCGCCGCCTGGTTCGAACCCAGGCTGGGGGCGAAACCGCCTTCGTCGCCCACATTGGTGCTGTGACCTTGTTTGTGCAGCACTTTCTTAAGGGCCTGGTAGATTTCCACACCCCAGCGCAGCCCTTCGCTGAATGAGGGTGCGCCTACCGGCATGACCATGAATTCCTGAAAATCTGTGCTGCCCAGGGCGTGCTTTCCGCCGTTCATGATGTTCATCATCGGGACGGGCAGAACATGCGCGTGAACCCCACCCAAGTAAGCGTAAAGCGGCAGATCCGCCGCCTGGGCAGAGGCGTGTGCAACTGCCATCGACACCCCAAGAATGGCATTGGCACCGAACTTGCTCTTGTTGGGCGTGCCGTCCAGCTCCAGCATCGCTTCGTCAATCACAATCTGCTGAGAGGCATCCATGCCCAGCAGTTCATTGGCAAGCACTTCATTGACCGCATTTACAGCCCGCTGCACACCTTTACCGCCGTAACGTGTGTTGTCGCCATCGCGCAGTTCCAGCGCTTCGTGTTCCCCGGTAGATGCACCGCTGGGGACAATTGCACGACCAAATGATCCATCATCCAGCGTCACTTCAACTTCTATGGTTGGGTTACCACGCGAATCGAGCACTTCACGCGCGTGAATACTCTCAATGTAGGCCATATGAGATTTCGCTCCTTATTTTCCAGCAAAGCCGTGTTTACTATACCTCACATGCCACACCTTCGGCGAACCGAAAAACACCTGACATCTGTCACTTTTCGGAATACAATGGGCGTATTCCCGAAAATCACGAGCCTGCCTGTGCCATGAAAAACCGACGGTTCATCTATCTTGATCATTCTGCCTCTACCCCCACCGATCCGCGCGTGGTCGAAGCGATGCTGCCCTATTTCAGCGATGTGTATGGCAACGCGTCGTCATCGCACCACTGGGGGCGTAAAGCCGAGCAGGCCGTGGAGGAAGCGCGCGAAACCATCGCCCGCGTACTGAACTGCAAGCCGCGTGAGGTGATCTTCACCAGCGGCGGCTCAGAAAGCGATAATCTCGCCCTTCGGGGCGCGGCATGGGCACGGCGGTCGCGTGGGAATCACCTCGTCACCACGCCTGTCGAACATCACGCCGTTACCCGCACGGTTTCGCAGCTTGCCCAGGCAATGGGTTTTGAACAAACCCTGTTACCTGTTGACCGCAGCGGCCAGGTGGATGTTGAGGATTTCGCCGCGGCCCTGCGCGAAGAGACCACACTTGCCAGTATCATTTACGCCAACAACGAGGTGGGCACCGTGACGCCAATCGCACAGCTTGCGGCCCACGCGCGCGAACGCGGCATCCTGTTTCATACAGACGCTGTGCAGGCCGCCGGGCAGCTCACCCTGGACGTACAGGCGCTGGGTGTCGATATGCTCAGCTTGTCTGCCCACAAGTTTTATGGGCCGAAGGGGGTGGGCGCACTCTATGTGCGGGAAGGTATCGCACTCACATCCAACCAGACAGGCGGCAGTCACGAAGACCATCGCCGCGCCGGTACCCACAACACCCCTGGCATCGTGGGCATGGCGCTGGCGCTGGAACTGGCCCACGCTGAACGTGACCAGCACGCTGCCCATTTTCGGGCGCTGCGAGACAAACTGATTGCGGGCATCCTTAACGCTGTACCCGAAGCCGTGCTGAGCGGGCATCCCGAACAGCGGCTGCCATCCCACGCCAGCTTTGTGCTGCCCGGCACAGACAGCAACCGGTTGCTCATGCACCTGGATATGAAAGGGGTGGGTGTCAGCAGCGGATCAGCATGTAAGACCGGCAACCCGGAACCGTCAGAAGTACTGTTAGCGATGGGCTTCACACCTGAAGAGGCGGTTGGCAGTATGCGTCTCAGCGTGGGGCGGCAAAACACGGATGAAGATATCGACTACGCTGTAGAGGCTGTGGCCGACGCAGTGGAGAAGTTACGCAAATTGAGTTGAAAGTATTGCGTGTGAGTAACAATGCGGATATTCGAGTCGTCGTCGCCATGAGCGGCGGCGTAGACAGTTCAGTTGCGGCGGCGCTGCTGGTGGAGCAGGGCTATGATGTGATCGGCATGATGATGCGGCTTTGGGCCGAAGAGTCCACCAGTTGCTCTACCCACAACCGCTGCTGCACCCCGGAACAGATGAATGATGCACGCCGGATTGCAGACAAGATCGGCATCCCGTTCTATGTGCTGGACACCCGCGATGTCTTCCGCAGTACCATCGTGGCGTTTTTTATCGACCAGCACCGGACGGGTGTAACGCCAAATCCCTGCATAGAGTGCAACCGTCACATTCGCTTCGACTGGTTGCTGAACAACGCGCTGGCGCTGGATGCGGATTACCTGGCCACCGGGCACTATGCGCGCGTGGCGCGGGCCGAAAACGGTGAATTCCAGCTCAGAAAAGGTGTGGACGCCACCAAGGATCAGAGTTATGTGCTGAGTGTGCTTCAGCAGAAGCATCTCGCCCATGTGCTGTTTCCCATAGGGGAGTATCCAAAAGCCGAAGTCCGCCAGATTGCGGAACGCTTTGGGCTGCCCACTGCCAGCAAGAAGGACAGCCAGGACCTGTGTTTCATCGGTGATGGCAATTATCGGCGGTTTCTGGCAGATTTCGCGCCCGATGTGCTGCAACCTGGCCCAATCGTTCTGAGGACGGGCGAGGTGATCGGCCAGCACGAGGGACTGGCAAACTACACAATCGGCCAGCGCAAGGGCTTAGGTATCCACGCTGCAGAGCCGTTGTTTGTCATCGGGACAAATCCCTACCGCAACGCGCTTATCGTGGGCACCAAAGACGAGCTTGGCAGCGACTGCCTGACCGCAAAACGGGTGTCGTGGGTCTCTGACCATATCCCGGTAGAACCCTTCCGCGCAGAGGTCAGGATTCGCTATAAAGCGCAGCCTGCGCCTGCCTGGATTGAACCGCTGCCAGACCAGCGGTTTATTGCGCGCTTCGATGCCCCCCTGCGTGACATCACACCGGGTCAGGGGGCGGTGATTTATGAAGGCGATGCATGCCTGGGCGGGGGAATCATCGAGCGCGGTTCGGGTTAAAACACCGCGCCGATCAGCAGGTTACCCACCGTTTGCCCGAACAGCAGCATCACCACGGTGCCGATGACGATGTACGGGCCATAAGGTATGGCCAGAAACGCGCTGTAGCGATGCCCGGCAAACTGCCGCCAGAAGAGATAGGCCAGCGCCCCGAAAGCGCCCAGAAACACGGTGATAACGATCGAAAAAATGAGGGCCCGCCAGCCGAGAATCAATCCGCTGGCGGTCGCCAGCATCACGTCGCCATAGCCGAATGCAATCTCGTTAATCGGACGCCCTCGCAGTTTGCCCATCACATAGGTGAAGAGAAATCCGCCGTTATACAGAAGAAAGAACAGCGCGAAACCAGCAGCCCCGCCGATCAGTGAATCGACCAGGGCAGGCGGCAGCGCGTTCGGCGTCAGGACTGCGTCTGCCAGCCCGATGGCGCACGTTGGAACAATGACCACAAACAGGATCAGCTTATGCTCGATGTCGATGACCGTAATCAGCATCATGATGGGCATATAGATCAGCCAGAAGAGGAGCTGCGGTGTGGGCACGTTACCCCGCTGGGCAGCGGCATACACCGTCAGCATCATCAGCAGCGCCGTGCCGATTTCCACCAGAGGGTAACGCAGCGACAGCTTCGATCCACCGGGGGAGGTTCGCTGACCCAGGAGAAAGGCTGTAAGTCCCAGCCACGCGCGAACAGGGCGAGGGGTGTCATCGGGATAATGCGGTTTTTGCAGGCTGCGACGGCGCGGCAGGTCATCCGCCAGAGCATTGACCAGTCCGCCAGCAAGGAGTCCCAACAGTGCAGCGGCAAGGTAAGTGAGTTCCATCAGTTCGCTGTCTCCTAAGGTGACAGAATGGGCGCAGGTGGCAGTAAGACTAAGGATACAACAATCAGCAGCGCAAAAGCGAGCAGCACAGTCACGAAGACGGCGGCGCGTTCGACAGGCGACAGTGGCGCGCGGTCAGAAGCGGCCTGGGGCGGGTTTGTGCCGCGATGCAGTTCAACAGAATCCACACGCCCCCGGTAAATATGCCAGGCGGCAACGCGCGGCACTGCGGATTTAAGGCTGATGATGAGGTAAACACTGTCTGGATAGGCGGCCAGGGCGATATCGGTTACGGAAGGAATCGGGTCACTATCCGGGTGGGAGTGGTAGAAACCGATCAGGTCGAGACCTTCGCGTTCCAGCGCAGGCAGGTGCCGACTGAGGGCGCGCGCATCCAGCGTGTAGTGATGGCGTGGATCGGCGGCAGTGTTCTCTACCGGAATGACACGCTGCACCGCACCACCGTGACCGGCCAGAATGCCGCACACTTCGTTGGGGACACCGGCCCGCGCATAAGCGACCAGCGCCTCAAGGTGGTGGTCGGGCAGCCACAACGTTCGGTTCATGCCTGCTCCGCTGGAATGGTGACCGAGACAGATCGGGTATCCTGGGGTGGATTTTTTGTCTCGTAGAACATATCCGCCGTCACCACATAATCACCGGCTGGGTCTGCCACGCCGCGAATGTGCATGGTAAATTCCATTTCCGAATGCATCGTCTCGATGATGGTCAGTTCCGTGATGATGCGGTCTGCGGCATCGCGCAGGGTCAGAATCAGGTTGGGACGTTCCCGAAACGGCGTCACGTGAACCTGTACAAATACACGGTAGCGATCCGGGTAGACCTCTGCCTGCAGCAGTTCGATGCGGATCGTGTCTTTGGGCTGCGGCACTTTGTCCGCATCAAACAACGGAATTTCCATTCGCTTACTTTCTGGTATGCCGCCTGCCACTTTAAGTGGCTACGTGGCTTTCAGATTATTCAGGGCAGACATAGCCGCCTCAAAATGCGATGCCGGGACCAGCACATGATCCCGCGAGTAGGCCGCAAATGCAAAGATCGGGATCTGAGCCTTTGCCAGCGCAGCGCTCAAGCGTGCCATCACCCCCACCACATCGAGCGGCATGACCGTATCCAGGGTAATGAGCCGGAATGTCTCTTTGCTGACTTCGTGACCGTGCAGCCGCGCTGCGAATTCCTCTACCGCTTCGTCCGGTACAACCAATGTGACTTCGTGCCGGTCAACGATCAGTGTGCAGAACGGCGCACCGATTTCTGCGACAATGCTGGCCGCGACGATAATTGCCGCGGCGGGCAGCTTCACCAGCACATACGGCGCGCCATCCGAAGAGAAAACGGCATTTTCCAGAACCTGATCGGCGTTCATGGGGAGTGTGGCCCTTCATTCATCAAAAAGGTACAGTGACTCGGCATCGTGTCGGATTTGCCGCAGGCGCTGCCGCCTGTTGGGTCCTTCATTCATCAAAAGGTACAGTGACTCGGCATCGTGTCGGATTTGCCGCAGGCGCTGCCGCCTGT
>CAZQIJ010000008.1:0-20857 GCA_964592955.1 uncultured Anaerolineaceae bacterium | reverse complement strand
TGGGTCCTTCATTCATCAAAAAGGTACAGTGACTCGGCATAGTAGCGTACCTGGCGCAGCTCGCGCTTATACTGTATCCAGTCTCCCAGCACTGCGTTCTTGTCCTCGATGCTCATCTGCTTGCTGCGCAGCACATCAAACGGAAAGTTGAGACGAACCGCACGGCCATGAATGAGATGGCGAGAAACACCCGGCGGCAGGAACGATTTCTGGCGGGCGGCCTCCATGATATCGATGGGCTGAAAATGCGGGAAGAACACCATCGCCACGCCATTCGGGAAACCGGCCCATACCTGCGCAGGTTCAGAGAATTCGGTGCGGTCCAGGCGGGCGTTACGCTGGTAGACGCTCACAAAGTCGCACAGGGCGGCATTGCGCTCGTGGATCGTTTCCACCGGGGAATAGAGCGCGTAGATCTGACCACTGCGAACCGCCAGGTGCGCGATTGCATGTTTGTCCTGTCCTTCCCGAATTTCGACATTGTTCAAAGCGCGCAGGTTGTCGAAAAGGGCTTCTTCTGTCCAGTTGCTGATGACATGCTGCCACACGTCAAGCTCAACCTGACCCGTTGCATACGAAGCCACCTGCACCAGCAGATGTTCGTAACCAAGCTGGATAAACGAAAAATGGCGGTTCGCACCATCCATAATCACGAATGTGTCGTCGTCCAGGGGTGCAACCACTGGCGGATTTGTGAACAACGGTGCCTGCCGCAGCTTCTCGATGAGTGGCAACGCGCGCTGCATGTCATGCTCTTCATGCGCGTAAATCTGGCTCACCGGTACAACACGCAGGTCAGGCGGGTGTGACGTTTGCATAGCTTAGGATCCTGGCTCGTTACGATGCACCCGCTTGCGCTTCTGCTTGTCTATACCCGTGCGCTGCGCCCCCTGGGATAAGGTTGCTGCCTCAAACGCAGCAATCTGTTCCGGGGTCAGCGAAACGCGGGCATTGTGGGGAACATCACGTAAATAATCTTTTAGACTTGGCTTTAGTTTGGTTTGCACGTGCACCACCGGAACGGTGGGGTTCACCACTTCCAGGCGCACTCTTGGATCGTAAAACACCACCAACGGCTGCACCCTGATATCGGGCGCAATGGGTGTGATGAACTGCTGAATGTGTTCGGCGGCCATCTGCGCATCTGCGGACGGATTGCCGATGCCGTCCAACCGGAAGAAGCTGAGCAGCCGGCTGATTACGCCGCGCCGCGCTTGCCACTTATCGCCCGTGACGGAAATCTTGCCATCCTGAAAGCGGGTGATAATGGCATAAACCCCCTGCGGTGCGATAAGTACGTGGCGCGCCGGGAAATGATAATAGTTGTAGAGCACCGCTTTGTTCCCCAGCCCCTTCAGGTTTTCCTGAAATTCGTCTTCAGGGCGCGGGCGGCGTACCCACCAGTTCGTCAGGCGCACTGAAAACATGGTAAAGAGAAAGGCCAGCGGCAGAATGACCGATGGCACAGCCCAGAGGGAGGAGATGGCTTCAAGGTCTGCATCTGGCGCAAACAGCGGATAGTTGGTAAAGAACAGCCCTACACCGAGCAGGGCAAGGCTGGCAAAAAACATGATCTGTGCAATCTGCCGGTTGCGTCTTACGAGTCTGTCGTTCGTTTCAATCCGCATAATCTGCTACTAACGCATCATTCAGCGAGGTACAAAGTAAGAGACAAAGCCCACGTAGCTCAGTTCAGCACACACGCGATCGCCAAAGCGCACCGAAGGGAGAATCTCCCATTCGCGCGGGGCCCCATGTGCCAAACCCAGCACCGCAGTATTGAGATGCTCTGAACGCGGTTTCACGCAGTGCGTCACCCGGTGCGACAAAGGTTCGATGCCAGAGGACTCCCCAAACATATACACGTCATAAAGCTGGCCTTCGCGCGTGTAACCCTGCGGCGTCTCTGGGCGCAGCACCCGTTCCACCACACGGCAGTAAAAGGTCACATTGCCGCGATACGTTACATCAATATCGGCCTGATCGCGTGACAGGTTCTGACAGTTCGTGTAGGCCACCAGTGGTGCCAGGCTGGTCGTCTGATCTCCCACAATCTGGCGAATGGCCGGGGTTGCGCTGGACGAAGGGACCGGCGTTGTTGTAATCTGTGCGTCTGTGATGATTTCGGCGCTGATTCGTGCCACACCGTTCATGTTGAGGTTCACCGGGGCGGTGCCGTTGGCCGGACCAATGACATCGGCAGCAGACAGTGTATTCACATCAAAGCGTGCCCCCGGTTCCCATGCCCAGTATGTGAGCACAGACGCGCCAGATGTGTCTGCCAGGAACTCGAAGTCAACGGGAAGGTAGAAACCCACCCACAGAAAACGCTGGGCGACCGTCAGCGGGGTGTCGAAAGTTACCGTAAACACACCTGACGTGGTGATATCGACCTGCTTTCTGCCCACCAGCACTGCATCGGCAGGTGAACCGCCGTTTTCATCCTGGTAAACCACAGCTTCCACCGGAACACCCGGCGTCGGCGTCTGGACGGCGATACTGATGCGATCCAGGCGCGTGGGAAGCGGAACACTCAGGGATTGCAGATCAAATCCGTTAAGGATCATGGAGGCTTCGCCGGAAATATACCATACCGAACTGCCGGTCCCTGTGTTCAGTGAGAGCACCACATTGCCTGCACGCACAGACAGTGACGCAGCCAACAGGACGAGCACAAGTACGGGCAGGACTGTTAAGCGTTTGAACATAACGTAACTCGCTTTCACAATCGATAAACGCGCGCTATTGTAGGGCCTATCCTTGCGATGGTCAAGCGAAGCGTGATGCGGTCACCAGCGGCCACACGCGCAGGATCTCTGAAACACTCCAGGCCTGCGCAAAACATCCCACCGGCCTGAACGGGGCATCGCCTTCGAAAATCTCGCTGATGGTGCCTAACGCTGCATCCTGCAGGTGCAGCAGCAGGGGTTCCAGCAGCCGCCGTGCAGCAGCCGGATCCTGGTACACGCGCAAATGCGCCTCGATAAACGCGCCGATGAGCCACGCCCACACGGTCCCCTGATGGTAAGCCGCGTCACGTGTGGGCTGGTCACCGCGATAACGCCCAATGAATCCTTCGTGGTCTGGCGACAGGCTGCGCAGTCCGTGCGAGGTCAGCAGATACTGGGCGCAGTTGTCAACAACGCTTTTCTGCTGGTGCGGTTCGAGGGGCGAATGCGGCAGCGATACTGCAAACAACTGGTTGGGGCGCAGTGTGGCGTCGTCGTACCCGTCTGGTGTGTCGATCACGTCGAAACAGTACGAACCATTCCAGAAGCGCCTGAACTGCTCCCGCACCTGTGCTGCCGCCTGACGGTATTCCGCACCGGGTTCACCAATTTTCTCGGCGAACTCGGCCATCGTCAGCAGCGCGTTGTACCACAGGGCGTTAATCTCTACTGCCTTGCCGGTGCGCGGCGTGACCACCCAATCCCCAATCTTGACATCCATCCAGGTGAGCTGGACACCCGCTTCGCCGGAGTACAGCAGCCCGTCGCTGGGATCCACATGAATGCTGTAGCGCGTCCCCTGCCGGTGCCAGGCGATGATGTCTTTGAAGACCGGAAACAGGTCGCGGATCAGTGCAGGATCGCCTGCCGCGCGCACAGCCTGAAAATACCACAAGGTCGCGTCCACGGTGTTGTACCCCGGCGCGTCCTGGCCGAGTTCGGGGAAATTATTTGGCAGCAGCCCCTGATGCACGAAGTGGGCGAACGTGCGAAGAATGCGGTCCGCGATCTCGGGGCGTCCTACCGCCAGCGTTAAGCCTGGCAGCGCGATCATTGTATCCCGACCCCAATCGTTGAACCAGGGAAACCCAGCCAGCAGGGTGCGCCCCTCGCCAAAACCGGGCACATCACGCCTGGCAATGAACTGATCCGCTGCCAGTACGAGCTGGTGGAGCGCCTCCGGCTCATCCTGAAAACCACTGGACGCGACAAGTGCGCGCTCGTAGGCTACACGGCGTTCATAAGCCCCCTCAAACACGATCTGCGGTTCAGTGGTGATGGCAAAGGTCTGCGCCTGGCCCGGTTGCAGCACAACGGTGAATTCACCGCCAAAGCAGTGATCGTCAACCGCGCCTGTCCCACGCTCCTCTTCGATGGCCTTGAAATAGCCACGATACCAGGCTCTGTCTGCGTCTGCGCGCACCACGCCATCTGTGATAATCCGGTACGGAGCAGCGGAGGGGTACGCGGTAAACTGTAGGCCATCCGGGACGGTTTCGACATGCATCGACCAGCTTCCCGCGCGGGTACTGCCGTGATGATCACGATAATCGACAATGGCCTTTACGCGAAGTTCTGCCGCCGCAACACCGCGCAGCAGGGTATACCGCACAAAGGTCGTATTTGCACCCTGTTCCATCCAGATACATTTTTCGACCAATGCATCTGCCAGCGCATATTCCCAAACCGGAATCGTCCCGTGCAGGTAAAAGCGCTCTATACGTTCGTAGCCGCGCGGTTCGATGCCGCCATCTTCCCAACTGTTGGTAAAGAGCGGGTAGAGACGGTCGGCATACATCACGGTTTCATCGAACTTGACAGCAGTCAGCATCCGCTCGACCGGTGGCCGCAGCGAGGCGACCAGCAGGCCATGATAATGACGGGTCAGCGCACCGGAAATCGTCCCGGATGCGTACCCGCCGAGACCGTTGGTGACGAGCCACTCACGACGGGTCGCTTCAGTGTACGTGCCGCAGACTGCGCGTCCAAACTGGATCATCGGTGTCACCTCCTGTGAATGGGTTAGAACCAGAACGGGTTCGACCATGCGCGCCCCCCGTTACGATCGCGCACCGTGATGCGCGCGAACGGTGAGTGATAGCGGCGCAGCGGGCCAAGCGGAATTTCAGCCTCAGTGATGCCTCTGCCAAAGGCATAGGACGATGTGAACGCGGTTCCTGTTACAAAAATGCGTTCGGCGGGCGAGCAGCGCACGAATACAGAGTCTGCCGTCACCCGCACCTCGTGAATAGCTGGCCCCGTGCTGCTGTAATAGTGACCGGCTATGAGGGCTTCCAGCAGGGCCTCCGGCGAAAGGTTCTCGCATTTTACCATCGTCCAACCGAGCATATGGTCGTCTCGCTCCGGGAAGAAGTGCGCGTCGTCGGTTGCAAGCGCGTTGTAACGGTGCCCCCGCGCAAGCAGAATATCCAGCATAGACCATCCGCCGGGCTTGTCGTTGTGATCCATAGAGGTCCCGTTGAACACCTCAACCGCGTGTACTTTGCCCAGGGAAAGCGCATCAGACTCTGTCAGGTTATACCATTCAGGGTGTGCGATGGCGACAAATGCCCCGGCACTGAGCGCACGCTGCGCCAGTGCCGGCCCGTATTCGTCATCTGGCGTCGGTGCAAAATCTGTCGGCAATCCCACCGCGAGGATGTGCCAGGGGTATCCCCCGAACTCGATGCCATCCGCGTGCAGTTCCGCGCCGATCAGCGTTGTAAACGCGCTGGTGCGGTGCGGGCGGGTATCTGCGATCTGCCATCCGAACCGTTCCATGAAGTGATCCGTCAGCGCCAGAAAGTCGTAACCGTTCTCACGGTAAAACTGGCAGACCTGTTCAACCGTCAGCCTGCCATCCGAGACGGTGGAATGGGTGTGCAGGTTGCCGCGCCAGAATCGACCTGGTTTGTCCCAGGGTAATGCCTGCATATCATAACCTCCAGAAGAGTACCATTGCGCCCAGCAGCCCGACGAAAGTGATAGCCATCAAAGGCAGGCCGAGGCGCGGAAAGTCACTGAACTTGTAATTGGCTGGCCCAACCATCAGCATATTGATGGGGTGGGCAATGGGCGAGAGAAAGGATGCAGAGCAGCCAATCGCTGTAGCGACCGCGATGGCCTGAGGATTGGTGTTGAGGGTGATGGCCGCGCTGATGGCGATGGGGCCTGTAACGAGCGCGGTAACCTGTCCACCCATCAACTGCGTGAGGAGCGCGCTGAGAATAAATGCGGCAGCGGCCAGTCCCAGCGACCCGAACGGCAGCGCAAGCTCTACCACAACGCGCCCGATGACATCGGCCAGGCCGGTTTGTACCATCGCCAGGCTGATGGTGTACATGCCTGCCACAAGAAAGATCACCTGCCATTCTACCGCCTTGTAGGCCTCTTCGGAAGTCGTCAGCCCAAGCAGCACCAGCAGCACCGCCGCCGTCAGCATGGAAAGGGATACCGGAGCGCCCAAAATCGAGGCGGCGATGGCAACCGCAGTCACTGCCAGCGTAAGCGCCGCAGGGCGGCGGTGAAGCGGTTGATCACTGAGATCCGGTTCGAGCGCGATAAAATCCCGGCTTCCCCTCAGCCTGCCAAGACCCCCACGACGCCCAACCACGAGAAACGAATCGCCGGGTTTCAGGGGAAAATCCGCGACATCGGTGCGGTAGCTTACACCTTACCGCCACAATGCCACACCGGTATATTCATACTTCTTGCGAAACTCCAGCGCTTTCAGGGTTTTGCCTGCGGCTTTGGAATGCGGCGCAAGCGTCACCTCAACAAACTGCACACCCAGCTCGCTGATATGCTGCTCACTGGTATTCTGCCGTCCGAGCTTCACACCTTCGGCAGCCAGTTTCTCCACGCGTTCCTGACGTCCCACAATCAGGAGGACATCGCTGACGTGAAGTTCGTGGGCGGCAGTGGGCGAGAAAATGGCCTGTCGCCCGTGCCAGATGGCGATGACACTGATCCCGAAACGCTCCCCAAAGCCGGTTTGTGCCAGCGTACACCCCACATGAGGGGAACCGCGCAAAATCTGCGCTTCCCACAGCCGTTCCCCCAACTGGTAGACTTCTTCCAGTTCACTGCCTGTACGCGAGGCCATCATCTGCTCGCTCAGCGGTGAACGTTCCGGCAGCAAGCGCCGCCCCAGTGTTGCCATAAAGCCGATGCCCAACACCGCGATCAAACCACCTGTAGGCGTGAAACTAAGCACAGAGAGTGCGCCCTGCGGCGGTTCCGCGCTTTGCAGCAGGCTGTCTACGATGATATTGGCGGTCGTAAAATAGGTAGACATTCCGCCGAGCAGCGTGCCAAAAGCCATTGGCATCAGCAGTTTGCTGGCCTTCATCGCACTGCGGCGCGCTGCGTCTACAGCGCTGGGCAGAAGCAGCGCCCCAACCGCGACATTGTTCATGAAGAGGGAAAGCCCTGCCGCACAAAGCATAAAGAGAAACACAATCCGGGATTCTGAATCACCCGCCAGAAGCAAGATGCGCCGCGCAAGCCAGCGTGTGATCCCATGTTGATCCAGTGTGTTGGTGATGACAAAGAGGCTGATCAGCGTGATGACAACCGGCTGGCTTAGCCCGGAGAAGGCCAGCGCAGAGCCACCCGGGGTGCCTACCGGTGCCAGGATTTCCAGCCCTGCATACTGCGCCAGCCCAAACCCTGCCGCAATCGTCAGTGCTGCCACGTCAGCGCGTATTCGTCCAGCAATCGCCAGACCCAGCGGCGCGACCACTATCAGCACAACAAGCACCTGCGCGAAGGTCATACGCCAGCCTCTGCTGGCGGCGATGGCTTTAGAAAACGGTCAAACCAGCCGATGAGCCGCCGCAGGGTATCTGTGCGGTGTTCTGGTTCGCCGCTGCGTGTCAGTTCGTGGCCTTCGCGCGGATAGCGCACGAACTGCGCAGGAACACCCGAACGGCGCAAATAGCCAAAGAGCTGCTCGCCCTCTGAAATCGGCACACGGAAATCGTTCTCGGAATGCAGGATCAGCAACGGTGTGCGTATCTTATGGGCATGTGCCAGCGGTGACTGCTCCCATAGAAGCTGTGGGTCTTCCAGCGGCGTCGCGCCGATCTCGTTCTTCACAAACGAGGGGATGTCGCTGGTGGCAAAGAAACTGAGCAGATTATAGACACCGCGCTGTGCCACGGCTGCCCCAAAGCGCGAACTGTGCGCGATCATCCAGGCCGTCATATAGCCGCCATACGACCCCCCGGTGACCCCCACCCTGGCCACATCAATGCCGCCGTGTGCCAGCAGCGCATCGATACCCGCGTTGATGTCGTCAGAAGCGGCTGGGCCCCACTGCCTGCGAATCGCACGCTGGAATGCTTCGCCATAACCGCCGCTGCCGCGTGGATTGCAGTAGAAGACAGCATAACCGCTGGCCGCCTGAAGCTGAAACTCAAACCATGTCACCGTATCGGCTGGCCCCCACATGATGTGTGGGCCACCGTGAATGTTGACGATCAGCGGCGCGGGTTCGGCGCGATCATGATCCACAGGCAGCAGGTACCACCCCTGAATTTCCTGCCCTGCCGAATTGGTGTAGACCAGGGTTTGGGTCGGCTGAATGTGAACCGTCTCCACCCAGTTGTTAAAGTCGGTAAGGCGGCTCAGGCTGCCGTCACGCAGCAGATACAGCTCTGCGGGGCGCGTGGCGGTGGTGCCCACCATCGTCACCGCGCCTCCGTTGTGGACATCAAAATCCAGGGCGCGCACCGTATCTGCATAAAGTTGTTGTGGCAGCAGTTGATCGTTGTGCGCCGCGCCGGGGTCAATAGTGGCCAGATCCAGGCGGTAGAGCGCTGAATAGCCGCGTGTTTCGGCGGTAAAGTAGAGGCTGCTGCCACACCAGCGCACAAACGCAGGCTGAACATCCAGCGCCAGGCTGACATCACAGGTTTCTGCCGCGCCAGTGAGCGCCAACCGGGTATGATGCAGGCTCATCTCCTCATCCAGCGGCACACGACTGTAAGCCGTCCAGCGCCCATCTGGCGAAGGAAACACATCGAATTCGGCATGTGTGTCGTCGGTCAGCCGTTCTTCGTGCGCATCCTCGACCCGAATGCGCACGAGGCGCGTGGAGCGCCAGGGCTCGTCGGCATCGTGCGGGAATGTGCGCCCGCTGTAGAGCCATCTGGCATCTGCAGACCAGCGCGGTGGCAGATGATTAGAGTCAAGTTCGGTCAGGCGGCGCGGTTTCGCATCCTCCGCTGCGGCAATGATATGGACATGCGCATAGCGGTCGGTGAGGTACGCGGTCCCGGTGCGGTAGGGCACCCGCTCGATCACGCGTGGGTCGCTCTTCTTCATTTCGTCTTCTTCGCGGCGCTCGCTGCGCTGTTTGCCTTCCAGTTTGTCTGCCGGAGGCGAGTCTGGCATGGCGCTGCGTTCGGTGGCGCTCAGCGGCGCAAGAAACGCAATCTGTGTGCCGTCTGGCGACCATTCCGGGTTGGTCGCGCCGTTGGGCATCGTCGTCAGTGCGCGTGGGTCACCGCCAGGCGCGGTTAGTGTCAGCAGATAGATCTGGGGTTTATCGCCCGCGCGGGACGATACGAACGCCAGCATGCTGCCGTCCGGGGACCAGCGCGGCGCAGTGTCTTTGCCGCTGCGCGTAAGCTGGTAGGGTGCGCCACCTGCGGCAGGCACTAACCAGATATTGCGCTTATAGCTGTTCTCGGCTTTATCGATGGTGACCCGGACGACGGCAATCCATCTGCCGTCAGGGCTGAAGCGCGGGTCTTCCAGCGTGTTTATTCTGTAAAGATCGTCAAGGGTAAGGGTTGGTTGGTTTGGCATATGTTCTTAAGGTGATGAAAATGCACTGCTGCGAGTATAACAGTCCACCAACATCCCCACAATGCAAAGGCGCTGCTTCGCGCGGTTTTGTCCTGCGCAGCTACCGGGTCTGTGGTGGCATGCGGATGAGATCAGGTGCGCGCTCACTGTCGTCGTCATGCAGAATCCAGGCAGGGCTGTCGAACGTGTGCGGCGTAAGCTGGCCAATGTAGGCGAGGTCGCGCCCGGTCAGCGCGATGTTATCCAGGGCAGACCACAGCGCGCCGCCCTGCGGTGTGTCTTCACGTATCGCTGCCGCGAAGACAAATTCGAGCCGATCCGCAGGCGCATCCTGCCACAGCCCGACCCAGTGAAACGCTACCTGACCACGCAGCCAGGCACGCAGTCCATAGGCCAGTTCTTCCCAGGGGCAGGCTCCGGTGCAGCGAACGCGCGGCAGGGTGCGTGTGCGGCCCTCTGGCAGGGTCAAAACCCGGCTGCGTGTACGATCCAGTACCAGCGCCGCAGCACTGATATCGAAGCGCGGATAGCGCGGTTCTGGACGGCCCCCCAGCAGGTTCAGCACCCAGCGTCTGCGCAGCTTCCAGCGAGTCTGCCTGAGATTGGGGGAAATGAGGAGTTGCGGCAGCGGACGAACTGCGGAAAAAGCGCCGCTGATCATGGAGGCTAAAAACGCATCGGAGGGGATTTCGTCCCGGTAGAAATAGCGGTTGGCGCGGGTTTCGTCGCTGCGCTGGATCAGTTCTCCGCCTGCCGGATGCCCGGTGAACAGCACATTAAGACGATCCCAACCCGCAAGATAGTACAGCCCGATGGCGTGGTGGATGTGGGCGATGATGCCGGTTTCTTCCCTCACTTCGCGCGCTGCGGCTTCCTGGAGCGGTTCACCGGAATCTGCACGGCCCCCCGGCAGATTCCACACGTTGAGGTCGCCGCGCCGCGACAACAGCACCCGTCCTTCAGCATCGAACACGGCGCAGGCTGTACCCAGGCGAAGAAACCTAGCCGCCATTAATCAACTGCCTCGACAGTGCTGAATGCTGCTCGACCAGCGCACGCAGATCAAGCCGGGTGAAATGCCCATCCTGCACCACGATCTTCCCATTGATTATCGAGAGATCGACACCGACCGGCTGGCAGAACACCAGCGCCGCAGCCGCGTCGTGCTGTGCGCCACTGAACGCAAGCTGATCCAGGCGAAAAGCGATGATATCGGCTGCCATGCCAGGGCGCAGTTTGCCGATGTCGTCGCGCCCCAGAACACCCGCCCCGCCCACCGTCGCCAGTTCAAGGGCGCTGCGCGCGGTCATGGCGGCGGGGTCAGTATCGCGCACGCGCTGAAGCAGCATGGCAGTCCGTGCCTCATTCAGCATATGACCACCGTCATTAGAAGCGGAGCCATCCACACCCAGGCCGACCTTCACCCCACGCGCCAGCATCTGGCGCACCGGCGCGATGCCAGAGGCGAGCCGCATATTCGAGCAGGGGCAGTGCGCCACGCCCGTTCCGGTACGGGCAAAGAGATCGATTTCGTGCGGGGTCAACTGTACGCAGTGTGCGTGCCACACGTCATCCCCCAGCCATCCCAGATCCTCCGCATACTGGCCGGGTGTCATACCATAGCGTTCGAGACTGTAGGTGATGTCGTTGGCGTTTTCTGCCAGATGCGTATGCAAGCGAACCTTATAAGCGCGTGCCAGCGCTGCCAGCTCGCGCATGAGGTTCTGGGAGACGTTGAACGGGGCAGCAGGGGCGACACCTACCCGCAGCATGGCGTAACGATCAGGGTTGTGCCATGTTTCGATCGTGCGCTGCGTATCGCTCAGGATGTGCGCCTCGGTTTCGACGATGCGATCCGGCGGCAGCCCACCCTGGCTCTGACCCATACTCATTGAGCCGCGCATGGCGTGAAACCGAAAACCAAGCTCATCCGCAGCACGGATTGCGTCTTCCAGGCGCACATCGTTCGGAAAAAGGTAGAGGTGATCACTGGACGTGGTGCAGCCCGAAAGAATCAGCTCCGCCATTGCCAGCTTTGCCGAGACGGTGATCATCTCCCCCGTGATACCTGTCCAGATCGGGTAGAGCGTGGTCAGCCAGCCGAAAAGCTCGTGTTCCTGCGCCATGACCCGCGTAAGGTTCTGGAACATGTGGTGATGGGTATTCACCATGCCGGGCATAACCACATGGTTGGACATGTCCAGCGTTGTGTCGGCGGCAGTATCCGCAAAGGCATCCTGCGGGCCCAGCGCTTCGATGACGCCATCGCGCACCACCAGCGCACCGTTGGCGATTTCGGCACTGCCATCCATGGTAATCAGGGTTCGAATATTCTTGAGCAGGAGGGTTGTCATCGCGTTCCGCACCGCATGAATTGAGATAAAATCAGGCGTCGCTGCCAAAAGCATGACGCCTGACCATTGTCCCACTAAACCCTGGTGTTGGGCAACAACGAAATCTCAGACGGCTTCGCCCGCCAGTCGTTTGGCGGCTTTCATCGTGTTCTGAAGAAGCATTGTGATCGTCAGCGGGCCAACGCCACCCGGAACTTTGGTGATGGCAGCGGCGACATCGCGGGCAGACTCCAGATGAACGTCACCCACATAACGATAGCCTTTATCGGCGGCGGCGTCCTGGATCTGGTTGGTCCCCACATCAATGACCAACGCGCCCGGCTTCAGCCATTCACCCTTGATGAACTCCGGTGAGCCGATAGCGGCGATGACGATATCGGCTTCTTTGAGATGGGCGGCGATATCTCTGGTGCGGCTGTGGCAAACGGTCACTGTTGCATTCTCTTTGATGAGCATCAGCGCGATGGGCATCCCCACAATATTGCTGCGCCCAACGACGACGGCATTCGCGCCGGAGATCTTCGCCCCCATTTCGTGCAGCAGCACCATGCAGCCGGTGGGGGTAGCAGGCGTAAACAGCGGGTCGCGGCCCTTAAGCGCGAGCAGTCCCATATTCAGCGGGTGGATGCCATCGGCGTCTTTTTCCAGGCTGATGAGCCTAAGCACCCGTTCTTCGTCAATGTGTTTGGGCATGGGGAGCTGCACGAGTATGCCATGCACGCTGGCCTCGCCGTTGAGCCTGGCAACGGTTTCTTCGACCACAGCCTGGCTGGCATCGGCAGGCAGGAAGTTGGCATAGGATTCAATGCCAACACGCTCGCAGGCGCGCCGCTTCATGCGCACATACATCTGCGAGGCGGGGTCCTCACCCACCAGCACCACCCCTAAACCTGGCGCATACCCGTGCTGCGCCTTAAACGCTGCGGCTTCTTGTGCGATTTCTCCCTGAATACGCGCTGCGATCTGCGCGCCATCAATCATTTCAGCAGGCATCCTAAAATCTCCTGGGTACCAGCGCAGTGCGCTGTCCTGAATTAAATTTCTTATAGCGTAACACAAACCTGCTGCACCCAGTAGGTCAATGATACCGCCGCGCGCATTTCACTTCGGCGGTGTATGTGCTCAAACTCAGCGTATCGGGCCCCATTGGATACACATCGCCCTGGCTTGAAACACACGCGATACCGCCTGCACACGGTCAGCGAACGCCTGTCATTCGGCACCCGCCATACGCTTGAGTTCGTACAGTTTCGTCAGCGCCTCGATGGGACTCAGTTCGTCCACCTTCAGGTCGCGCAGCGCCTTGGTTGCAGGATTAGGCGGCGGCTCGAAAAAGCTCAACTGCTGCGTTTTGGCGGTAGGCAGCTTGAAATCACTGGCCTGTTCTTCTAGCTGCTGCAGGAGCTGCCGGGCCCGTTCGACCACCGGACGCGGCATGCCGGCAAGCTGCGCCACATGCACGCCGTAGCTGCGATCTGCGCCGCCAGGCAGCACTTTGTGAAGGAAGACGATGCTTTCACCTTCTTCGGTGGCTGCAACGTTATAGTTGCGCACACGCGGCAGGATGTTGGCTAACTCGACCAGTTCATGATAATGGGTGGCGAAGAGCGTGCGGCAGTTAAGGCGTGGATCGTTATGGATGTATTCGACCACCGCCCGCGCAATCGCAAGGCCATCGTAAGTGGACGTTCCGCGCCCCACTTCATCCAGAATCAACAGGCTGCGCTTCGAACTGGCATTAAGCAGGCGCGCAGTCTCCACCATTTCGACCATGAACGTACTCTGCCCGGAATGGATCTCGTCCTGGGCCCCAATCCGCGCGAAAATTCGATCTACCGTGCCGATCACCGCTTCATCTGCCGGAACAAAACTGCCGATTTGCGCCATGAGGGTAATCAGCGCAACCTGGCGGATGTAGGTCGATTTACCGGCCATGTTCGGGCCTGTGATGAGGTGGATGCGCGACATCGTATCAAAGTGCGAATCGTTGGGTACGTACCGCAGGCCGCTGTCCAGGAGTTTTTCGACAACCGGATGACGCCCACTGCGGATAATCAACCGGTCATCATCCGCCAGCGTGGGGCGCACGTAACCTTCGCGCACGGCGACATCGGCGAGCGAGAGAAACACATCAAGGTGTGCCAGCGCACGCGCGGTCTTGAGGATGCGCTGTGCATACTGATGCAGCTCGCCGCACAACGCCTCATACAGGCGTCGTTCCACCGCCACAATCTGTTCCTCGGCATTCAGCACCAGGGACTCATACTCTTTCAGCTCCGGTGTGATGTAGCGCTCGGCATTCACAAGCGTCTGCTTGCGAATGTAATCCGCCGGGACTTTTTCGGTATGTGCATTGGTAACCTCGATGTAGTAGCCAAACACTTTGTTAAAGCCCACTTTGATCGATGCGATGCCGGTGCGGCGGCGCTCCTGCGGCTCCAGGCTGGCGATCCACTCGCGGGCATGTTCGCTGGCGTCAATGATTTCGTCCAGTTCAGATGCGTAACCGCGCCGGATAATACCCATCGTATTGAGTGTGGCCGGGGGGTCATCCACCAGCGCAGCAGAAACTAAACCGCATACCTCGCCGCAAGGGTCAATACTGCGCGACAGTGTTGCCAGCGCCGGGACCGCACTCAGCAGTTCGAGCAGGCGCGGGACCACCAGCAGGCTGTGACGCAGGCCAACCAGATCGCGCGGGTTTGCCCGGTTGACCAGCAGGCGGTTGACGAGACGTTCAACATCTGAAATATCTTTAAGGAGTTCGCGCGTCTCCACACGCAACGGTTCATCACGGGTTAGCGCCTCCACAATGTCAAGGCGCTTATTCAGCTTATCGACATGCAGCAGGGGTTGGTTTACCCAGGCATGCAGCAGGCGTGCACCCATCGCCGTAACAGTGCGATCCAGCACGCCCAGCAGGCTGCCCTGGCTCTTGCGTGTGCGGATAGTTTCGGTCAGTTCAAGATTGCGGCGTGTAAACTGATCCAGCACCATGAATTCTTTGGTTGAGTAGGTGCGCAGTGTGGCAAGCTGTGCCACGCTGCCGCGCTGCGTTTGCTTAAGGTACTGGAGCACAGCACCGGCAGCGGCCAGGCCTGCTGGCAGCTCCTTAAGCCCATAACTCTCCAGTGAGCGCACACCAAAATGGTTAAGCAGGGCAGTTTCGGCACTGCCGAACTCAAAATGCCAGTCCTCGAAAGCGGTCAGATGGCTGCCGAAAGGGAGCGATGCGCCGCGCTCCTTCCACGAGGTGGGCATGATGACTTCACGCGGGGCCAGGCGCGCCAGTTCTTCCAGCACCAGCACCCCCACGTTTTCATCCTCAAGCTGTGTACACATAAATTCGCCGGTGGTGATATCCGCATAGGCGATGCCAGCCCGCTGCCATTCTCCCGTTTCAACGCTGCCCACCGGCATCACTGCGAGCAGGTAGTTCGGGCGGTCATCCACCAGCAGCTCTGGCTCGATGATCGTACCTGGGGTGATGACGCGCGTTACTTCACGCTCGACCAGGGTACGCCCGTCCGGCTGCGAAATCTGGTCACAAACCGCGACGTGATAACCTTTTTCGATGAGACGGGCGATATAAGTTTCTGCGGCGTGATAAGGCACGCCAGCCATCGGTGTGCGCGGGCCATCCTTGCTGAAGCTGCGCGCGGTCAGGGTCAAGTCCAGTTCGCGCGCGGCCAATTCCGCATCGTCATCGAACATCTCGTAGAAATCACCCATGCGAAAGAACAGAATGCAGTTGGGATACTGTCCCTTGACGTCAAGATACTGCTGGCGTGCAGGCGTAACGCGCATCATCAGAGTTTGTGCCCTCAAAAGCGAATATTTGATCTAGGTGCAGTCTATTTTAACACAGGTCGAAGGTGCATCCAGCTACAAATGGTTGGGGTGCCCACATCCATCCAGGTTCATTCTCGCAACGCTATGTGCTACTGGCTATAATTCGACGAGAATTGAGGGCACATGCAAATGCAAGAAGCTTACGAAAAGTTCCTGTTGGAAAAACTGATTGACGAAACGACACTCCAGGCGCGGGTTGAGGCGCTGGGGAGGCAAATCACCAGCGACTACGGCAACTGCCACGACATGCTGCTGGTATGCATTCTGAAGGGCGGCGTCATGTTTCTGTGTGACCTGATGCGTCACATCCATGTACCTCACGCTGTCGATTTTATGGCGGTCAGCAGCTATGGGGTGGGCGCACGTGCCAGCTCGCATCATGTGCGCATCGATATGGATCTGAACATCTCGCTGAAGGGTCGGCATGTGCTGATTGTGGAGGACATTATCGACAGCGGGCACACGCTGCAATCGGTGATGCAGGTTCTGCTCACCCGGCAGCCTGCGAGCCTCAAGCTGTGTACGCTGCTGAATAAGGCATCGCGCCGTGAAGTGCCCATCGAAATTGATTATATCGGGTTCAACATCGAAGATCGCTTTGTGTTCGGCTATGGGCTTGACCTGGACGAGAAATTCCGTAACCTGCCATTCATAGGGGTGGTCAACCTGGAAGCGTTGAAATGAACGAGCTCACGCCGCGGCTGCCTGCCCGCCCGCTGTTGTGGCCAGACAGCGTGCTTGAACTGCAAACACTGCTGGAGGGCACAGAGAGTTATCTGGTGGGGGGCGCGGTGCGCGATGCTTACCTGCACCGCCCGGTAAAGGATATCGACCTGGTGACTACCCCCGCCAACGTGCGGCTTATAGGCTCACGGTTGGCCGACAATTTTGGCGGCAGCTTCTACATGATGGACAAAGACCGGCATGTGGGGCGTGCGGCATACCAGCAGGCTGGACTGACGATACGCGTCGATATTGCGGCCTACAGGGGAGCAACGCTGCCTGATGATCTGCGGGATCGCGATTTTACGCTTAACGCGATGGCTGTTGATGTGAACAGCGATCTTACACAGCTCATTGATCCGCTGGGCGGTGAAGCAGACATCAGGGCGAAGGTCATCCGGCGCTGTTCACCAGATGCGATTGCGTCTGATGTGATTCGAGCGCTGCGGGCAATTCGAATGGCAGTGCAGTTCGGGTCACGAATTGAGGCGGAGACGCTGCGAGATGTCCGCGCTCATTCCGGGCGCTTATGGGAGACCTCTGGCGAACGCATCCGCGATGAACTGTTCAAAATGCTCGACCTGCCGAAACCCGCCACCGTCATGCGGGTGGCAGAAACCGCAGGTGTACTTACAGTCATCTTTCCTGCGCTGCGATCGCTGCGAGAACAGCGGTCAGAGTCGGGGACAACGATAGATGCCTGGACCCACACGCTGCTGACAATGGACAAGCTCACAACCATCCTTACGGCGATCAGCCCAGCGCGGACGGACAATACCGCAGCGTCGTTCGAGATGGGGACTCTCATCATGCAACTGGATCGCTTCCGCACACCGCTGCTGCACCACCTGAACAAGGTCTGGCTCGACGAGCGCTCGCACCGCAGCCTGCTGATGCTGGCCGCCCTGCTGCACCAGACGGATAACGATGAGAAGCGCGCGGCTGCCCAGGCAGTGGCCGCTGCGGAAGACCTTCGCCTGTCTGGGGGTGAAGTGCATCTGGTGCGGGCGATGATCGAAGCCCACCATCATCCGGCGCTGCGCACACAACCCGTAACTGCGCTGATCGCGCATCGTTACTGGTATGCACTTAAGGCGGTTGGGGTCGATGCTGTACTGATATCGGCAGCAGACTTTCTGGCTCAGACCGAGGCGCTGGCTCATCACGACAACTGGCTGGCAATTGTGGAGCGCATCAAGGAATTGTATTCAGCCTACTTCGAGCATTACGACACGGTCGTTGAACCGCCGCTGCTGATGAACGGCACCGAGATTCAGCAGCGGTTTCACCTGGGGCCAGGCCGGAAAATCGGGCAACTGCTCACGCAGATCCGTGAGGCACAGGTCACGGGGGCAGTGCGCACAGTCGACGAGGCTGCGGCGCTGATCCAGCAGATCATGCGCGCAGACCCCGGCAGCAGAGGAAGCGAATTCCCCGGTGACGCATAAAACCGCCCGCACAACCCCTTAGGAAGACCACTGCTTAAGGCGAGCTTCAGCGTCATCCTCTGGAACTTCGAAGTTGACGCTGACGGTTACCGGATTGCGCGAAGTCATGGCGGCAAGCAGTGAACTGGGCATGATCAGCATACGCGCGAAGTCGCGAATCAGGGTTTCGTCGTGGTTGATCAGCTCAGGAAGGTTACGTTCGCGCCCCCAGTCCGACATAATGACGTGCCGGGCAAGTAACCGTGTCATCGACATGCGCGGAGAAAAGCGGTCTCGGACGCTGAGGAAGCTTCCGGTAAGCTGGTTCACGTTCACTTCTTCCCACATGGTCGGTTTTGGATTCTGGAGAATTTGCTCTACCGGGACGGGCGGTTCGCTGACATCAAAAGCACGGATCAACTCGCTGGCAATTGCCTCTAGCTGTTTCAGATTATCCACGGTGACTATCCTCTGAATCTTTGTAATCGTAAAAGACAAGCATGGTTTGACCATAAGTGCGCTGGTCAGACTCCACAAAGTGCTCCAGCGTGACGGGCTGGTATTCCCTGGGATCGATCTGTGCAATCACCCGGGTCGATTCTGTAAACCAACTCTTACTCGCATCCAGCGCATCCAGCGTTTTAGACCACAGCCTTTTGTACTGCGGAGGCGCGACATAGACGAATTCGTAGGGCTGCGGTGACGACTGGCGCAGCAGTGCGAACACATCTGCGCGGCGAATAAGCGCCTTTTCACCCAGTCCGGTTACTGCGAGATTACCCTGAATGGTATGGATGGCGCGCGATTCCATTTCAACAAACAGGACATGGTGCGCGCCCCGGCTCAGCGCCTCGATGCCAACGCTGCCGGTGCCCGCAAACAGATCCATAAAGTAGCTGTCCAGCACTGAACGCCCAAGTATGCTGAACAATGCTTCTTTTGCCCGATCCATAATAGGGCGTGTTGTATCCCCAGGGACAAGCTTAAGCTGACGCCCTTTGGCACTGCCGGCAATCACCCGAATGGGCATCACCCACTCCCTTCGATGACTTCACGAACCGCACGCAGATGAGAGTCTGGTGTGACTGTCTGCACGGCTCCGGCAGTCGATAAAATCAACCGCCGCCCTCCCATCTCTGCGATCACCTCACGCGCCTTATTGCGAATGATGGTTGGCGTACCCAAAAGCAGATGAGCGTGCGCGTCCAGCCCGCAGCATGCTGCTCCCTGGAACTGCGCCTTACCCTCCATCATATCAGGTTTTCCGTCCAGCGTGTGCCAGCTTACCGCGTGTGCACGGTAACCGCTCGCAAAACGAAACATGGGAGAATGCCCGTCCAGAAAGACGGTATTGAACCACCAGGCGTCTGGCAGCACATCCAGAATCCGGCAGTCAGTAGCAAAACCATAGGTTTCGTACTCTGCTTCCGAAAGCCTGTCATGATCTGCGTGACGAATCACATAGTAGATACCGGCAAGCCCCAGTGGTTTAAGCGCCTCGATGAAGCGCAGGGTGCTTTCTGTAAGCACATTCAGCCCGGTCAGCAGGCGCTCAGGCTGGGTACGCAGGTGCCGCTGCAGCAGGCTGTCGCCTGCAATGTGCGCAGCCTGGGCCAGTGGACTGTACACCGTAAGCACCAGAGGGATATCGCTCCCGCGAACAACCTCCTGGATGAGGCGCACACAGGCGATCTGCTTGCTCAGTTCTCCCCGCATCGGGTCAAGGGTGCGCAGTTCTGTCCAATCCAGTGAACGTTTCACCGGATATTTGAGGATCACACGCGTGCCGTCTGCCGCGCCCTGCCACTCATCCTGCACGCCATAATCGATAACTGCATAGCTGTGGGAGGGAGAGAGATTCATGAAATCCCAGTCGTAGCGCTGCTGGAATTCGATCACTGAACGGGCAAGATCAGCGGCGCGCTGGTCGTCACCGGGCCAGGCGCGCCACAACGCAGCCGGAACGCGATCCACCACGTCACCGGCGATCGCCTTTTCCAGACGTTCGCGTTTGTTCATCATGCGGGCAGTTAACGCTTTGCCTGAAGTTCTTCGATACGCTGACTGATCATGCGATTCAGCATCATGTGGCGGTCTGCCTCGGTCGTCTTAGACTCGTTATCCTGCTCCTGAGGATCGCGCTTACGAGCATATTCGAGGCGGCGCTTGGACAGTGTGAGTGCCTGTTCAAAAGTCTCGGCGGCAGCTTCCAGTTGGCCATCGGCCCGCAGCGCCAACCCAAGCCCGTAATGCGCATCGACGTTTTCAGTCGCAGTGCTCAAAATCTGTTGAAATTCACGAATCGAGTCCACGTTGCGGCCTTCGCGGTGAAGCTGCCACGCATAACCGATCCGAGTTTCGATGGTTCCCATTTCAGACATCGTAAAACAAACTCCTGACTAAATCTCTTTTCAGCGACCGTTATTGTACAAACAGCAGGGCTTAAACACAATTTGAGGTTTGGCACCGGGGTGGTTCAAGGGGACATTTCCTCGAAAGCAGTCGCAGTCGCTCGTACTTTCATCAGGTTTTCCAGCGGGTGTTTCCATTTGGCTTTTCCAGATAGCGAGCGTTCACTTGCAGGGGACGGGGCAGGGACCCGTCTGCTGTTACAGGAACAGCACAGAAGGGGATTGACGGCGTGAGGTTAAGCCAGAAAAGGGCAACCCAACCTGAACTTCACACATTTGGATTAACGTTTGAAGTAATCGAATGTGCTGTGTTACAATGCTGATATTGTTAAGGCAATTGTGAGTCTGCTTATGAGCATCTTAGATCGCAACCCTAACCCCGAAGCTCCGGGTGCAGACGGTGACGAAATCGCTGTGGAACAACTGCCGTCAACTTCGACACTCGAATTCGAAAAGACTACGTCCCAGGCCGCTTCAGAGGCTTCGGATGTAGTGGAAATCCCCGCCATCCCTGCCGAGACGAATATCGCACTGGAGCCTGATGC
>CAZQIJ010000007.1:0-33402 GCA_964592955.1 uncultured Anaerolineaceae bacterium | reverse complement strand
GCGTGTAGGTGGTTGTGGGGGAAGGGGGGATGGGGGTGACGGATGGCGTATAGGTCAGGCTGGGCAGCGGTGTGCGTGATACGACGGCTGTGGCTGTATAGCGCGCGGTCAGTGTGACCAGCGGTGCCAGCGTCGCAGTCGAGGTAACCTGAGCAACCTGAGTTCCAGTACAGCCTGTGCTCATCAGGATGAGGACGAGCAGTAATCTCTTAAGCATAGCTTGACACCTGTTTCATTTCCTGAGACACTTTTTCCCTAAGGGTTGAGTTGATCTCAACATCCAACACACATTCGCGCAGCTTATGCTGGCAACCGGGTCGAAACCTGTCTGGCCCAAAGGATGGACAGTATTAGCAGTCTGTTGTTCGCCATTATCCTGGCACTCTCGTGGTTTCTGCAACCCGATTCTACCACGTTTATCAAACCTGACTCGCCGCTTACCCTACGCCTCGATGGGAGATCGCCCGCCGTCGTCCTCTATGAGGCACAGGCGGGTGACGTGATCACGGTGAGTGCCCGCGCACTCCCCAGCGCAGACGTGGCGCTGCTCGATACCGTGATCGAAGTCCTGACCCCTGCGCGCGCGCGCGTGGCCTACAATGACGACCATTTCGGCAGCTTCAGCGCGGGTGAGCTGGCAGCAACAGACTCTGCAATCGTGGCGCTGCTGCTGGACGAGGCTGGCACCTACACCATCAGGATAAACAGCTTTAACGGCGTCTCTGCCGGTGAAATAGAAGTGACGCTCATGCAGGTGGATGCCATACCGGCGACTGTTGCGCCTCGTGAAGGTGTTCAGATCGTGACACTTGATCTTCCGGCAAACGCTGTCTTTCGCTACGCTCTCGCTGCAACCCCGGTGACGATTGCGGTGCGCGATCCGCGCGGCGCACTGGATCCGGTGATCGTGGTGTATGGTGCGGATGGCGCGGTTGTGGCACAAACAGACGATCATGACCAGACCGACCTGGCGCTGAACATATTCGACGCGAAAGTGCGCATCGAACGCGGCGCATCTGTTGAAGTGCGAGAGTTTCTGGGGCGTCCTGGAAGGCTTGAGATCATCGTTTCGGCGACGCCGTAAAATCGCATCTGGAAAATTGCCCTGAAACCGTTATAATGCATCCCTTTCACGAAGACACCACGCGCCGGCTGCTGAAGTCCGGGGTTCAGTACACGAGGTAATTCAATGGCATCATACCATGGTCCTAAGGCGAAGGTGCAGCGCCGCTTCGGCGAAGTGCTGATGCCCCGCCCGAAATATGCAAAAATTCTTGAGAAGCGTGCCTATCCGCCGGGAGATCACGGCAAGGAAAAGCAGTTCCGTTCCGGGCGGCGCAGCAACTTCGGGATGCAGCTCGACGAAAAACAGAAGCTGTCCTTCATCTACAATGTGCGCGAGCACCAGCTCCGTAAATACTACCGTGCGGCGACCCGTATGCCGGGGCGTACTGGTGAAAACCTGCTCGCGCTGCTGGAAACCCGCCTGGACAATTTTGTCTACCGTGCGGGCTTCGGCGCAACGATCTGGGCTGCACGCCAGATTGTCAATCATGGGCATATCGACGTGAACGGCAAGCGCGTTAACCTGCCGTCCTACGCGGTACAACCCGGTGATGTCATCCGTGTGCGCGAAAAGATGCGCAAGAACGTCCACATGGAAGAATGGGTTGAAGCTGTGGGATCTATCCCGGCTTTCATGACGGTGGACCGCAACGACCTGAGCGCAACGCTTGTGCGCATGCCTGAACAGAAGGAAATCCCTGTTCCGGTTCAAATTCAGCTTGTGGTCGAATACTACAACCGCCTGACATAACCCTCACGCCAGCGCAGCGCCCGTCCGGGAACCCGCACGTTATTGTTCATGCGCGGTTCACGTCAGCGGGCGTTTTTTAGATTCACCACACATGGCCGCGCGCCGCGACCGGCCACACCGTTTCGACCCGATCTCCGCGCAGCCCATAAATGTGATCGTGCAGGTTGACGGCCACACACACATGCACCGGAATCACATGGACGCGTTCTCCGATCACCGGGTGCTCAGCACAGCGGCTTACATCCACAAAGGCATGTTCTTCGCTCAGTTGATAGATGTGCGCTTCAGGATACTCCACAAGGTGGCCGAACATCGCGCTGCCGTCCTGCTGCAAGCGGTCATTGGAAAGCGTTTTGCTGCCGCTGTCCAGGATAACGCGATCGGGCGTGGGGTGGCTGACGACGGTTGTGGCAACGGTCAGCGCACAGTCTTCCTGCTTCGCCCAATCCTTGCTGACGCAGGCCCAGTCGTTGAATACATAGGTCCCCACGCGCAGTTCGGTCAGTTCCGGTATTTCGTGCGCGACCAGCGCCCCGCCAGTGCCCCCACTGCTCACCACATCCACGCCGATACCGGCGCGATCCAGCAGATAAAGCGCTTCCTGAATCACAGGACGCGCAGACATCTCTCCTGGATACGCCATGAGTCCTGCGAAATGCAGATGTTCTTCGCGCTCAATGCGTTCTGCCAGTGCGACAACCGCCTCAGGCTGCGTGCCTGTACGGTGCATGGCAGTTTCCAGTTCAATGAGGACACGAATCGTCGCCCCTACCTGTCTGGCCGCATCGGCCAAACCTGCCACCACGCTGATATGGTCAGCAGTGACGGTAATGCGGTCATAGAGGGCCAGGTCAGCAAGGCGTGCCGTCTTGCGCGCCCCAACGATGTTATAGGGCAGTTGGATATCCTGGAATCCTGCCGCTGCGAAAACCTCTGCCTCGCTTACTTTCTGGCAGGCGATTCCGGAAGCCCCCGCTTGTGTCTGCATGCGTGCGATTTCCGGGATCTTATGCGTTTTGATGTGTGGGCGAAACGCAAGCCC
This sequence comes from uncultured Anaerolineaceae bacterium, assembly GCA_964592955.1. Lineage (GTDB taxonomy): Bacteria > Chloroflexota > Anaerolineae > Aggregatilineales > Phototrophicaceae > CAZQIJ01. The sequence continues at coordinate 30,544 of CAZQIJ010000007.1, read as the reverse complement.
CAGGGAATCGCAGCGGGCCTGCATATGCTGAATGTTGCGTGTCATCACTGCCAGATCGACCAGCAGTGCGGGTGTCTCGATTTCCTCACGGGATTGAGGGGTCATCTGCATAGTAAGCGCTCCTTACGATACGCGATAAGCAATCTGCGCCGCTGTTTCGGCCAGGGACATAAACGCGGCGCGCAGTTCAGGCGGGCGATAAACAATCATGGGGCAGCCCAGCGACAGCAGCACCCGTGCCGTTTCGTCCAGGTCTGCAAGCGATGCCTGCAACCGTACCCCGTGCGGTTCCTGGGTCAGCGTTGCCCACTCCCGCGCAACGCGACGGCGCGCCTCGTCGAGGGGCATTTCCAGCAGCACCTCCACATCCCAGCGATCCGGGATAGCCTCGAACGAACCAAGCATGTACGCCACAGTATCGAATGCTTCTGGCGGCACAAAATGGTTCTCTTGCAGCGCTACCTCACGCACGCGATCCAGGCGAAAGACGCGCAGCGCCTGGCGCAGATGGCAGTATCCTACGGTGTACCAGCGCCGCTGGTACCGGATGACGCGGTACGGGTCGAAACTGCGGGTTGTGTCACCCTCTGTACCCGCATAGGTCAGGGTTACCGTTCGATGCTGCTGGCTGGCCACACTCAGCACTGTGACCGTGCTGCTGGTTACCTGTTCTGTGGTAGATTCGTTGTCCAGATGCATGGTTTCGACCAGTGCCCGCAGCCTTTCGCGCAGGGTATGCGGCAGCACGCGTTCAATCTTCGCCAGCGCGCGCTCCGCCGCTGCACCGGCATCGATCACGCCGGAACGCCGCGCCAGCAGCAGCCCCAGTGTCAGCAGCAGCACCTCGTCATCCGTAAACATCAGGGGCGGCAGTTTGAAGCCCGGACGCAGCGCGTAACCCCCGTAACGCCCGATTTCGGCATCCACCGGAATACCCATATCCTGAAGCGTGGTAATGTAACGCCGAACGGTTCTGACATCAACTTCCAGGCGTGCCGCCAGTTCTCGCCCGCTAAGATGGCCGTGCGTTTGCAGCAGTTCCAGCACCGTTAGCACGCGCGCAGTAGGATGATACACCATTCACAGATCCTCAATACAAGCACAAGGTTTTATGGCGCAAAGGCGGGCGGATTCTGCCCGCCTTTCCCATTAAAGTGAGAATAAATGCGCAGCACAAGGAGGAATTCTGACGATGGCAGTCAACTGGCAGGCCGCCTGTGATTTTGTCTACAGTAACGGGTTGTTGTGGGAACGTGATCTTTACGCATATCTGTTTCAGCAGGGTGAAGTGGAACGGCTTCACGGCAGCCTTGTCGCTTACCAGAACGCGGACGGGGGGTATGGCAACGCGCTTGAACCGGATGCGCGCTGTCCACAGTCTCATCCGCTGGCGCTGGAATTCTTGTTGGGGGTGCTGGTGCAGCACGATATTCCACCAGGGAATTTGCTGCTGGGTGTCTCACAGTGGGTTGAGGCGAACATGAACCCAGACGGAACCTTGCGCAACCCGCCGGAATTCATGGCGTACCCGCGCGCGCCCTGGTGGCAGGAGGGTGGGCAAACGGCCCCGGATTCGATTGTGGGCAACCTGATAAAACTGGGTGCGGATTCACCTATCCTGCGCGACGCAGCGGCGCGCTGGGCTGCCGCGAACCTCACCGAGGCGCATATCCGCGCGGTTGATTGGCTGTTCATGGCGTACCACGCGCACGACTATTACCTGAATCTGCCAGATGCGCCACAGGCATTGAAAACTGCTGTGCTGCAAACCCTGGCGAAACTGGCCCAGGCCGCGCCTCTGGAGCAGATTTATGTGGGCATGCGCTTTGCGAATGCGCCGGGTTCCATCGTCACGCAGGCCATGCCCCCCACCTTCATCAACGACGCACTGACCTACCTGGAGGCTGCACAGCAGGCAGATGGCGGATGGAACGATGAGCACGGCCTGCCACAGTGGCGCGCCTATACCACCATCACCAATCTGCTCGTGCTGCGGCGTTTCGGAAGGGTATGACGCGCTTGCGGCTTCCGCCTCTGGGTGGCATTTGAGTGTTTCTAAAGGTCGGTCAGCATGCGGGTGGTCGTGGGTTGACCACCCGCGCAGGGCGAGGTTCAGGGTTTGGGGCGTTGTGTCTTGGCAACTTCCGCGGCGTCTACCTGCGGCGACTTTGCAACCCGTCGAGCGTCGTCACCCATGCTGGCTCCGTTGTATCCCAGCAGACGCTGCAGGATGATCATCGAGTCCGGATCGAATTCCTGGAACCCACACACATCGCAGTTGTATACCGTCATATCCTGCACACTGATAAGTCGACCGTTGTGCAGGCGTGTGTAGGTTGTCTTGTTGCGATGGCAGTGCCCGATTTGACAGCGGGGACATTCGTACATGTTCACATTTACCATAAATTTTGAGCTTTCTGATGCCACCGTTCGATAGTCAATTGTAACGCCATGTCAAGACGGTGCCAAAGGATGTTACTGGCCAATAACGAAAGATCGCCTGCCCCACAATACGGTCGCGCGGGATAGGGCCAAAAGCGCGTGAATCGTTGCTGTTGTTGCGGTTGTCTCCCATCAGGAAGTATTCGTTTTCGCCCAGTGTCCAGGCGCGATCTGCGCAGCTTCCCCGGCAGGGTTCGTTGAGATAAGGTTCGTTAAGAACCTCACTGTTTACGTACAAAACCTTATCACGAAACTCTAATGTATCGCCTGGAAGGCCGATCATGCGTTTGATCAGGCGTGGCGCACCAGGCGGGTTACCCGGTGGGTCGAAAACGACAATATCGCCACGCTGCGGTTCACCAAAGAGATAATTCATGCGGCTGATGAGCAGATACTCGCCTTCATGCAGGTTTGGCAGCATACTGGGGCCACTCAGGCTTGAACGCGGGATGGCCAGCTCCGCCAGTGTATAGACCGCAATCATAAAGACCAGCGTCGTAAGGATTTCCCACTGGATGCCCCGGTAGCGGCGCAGGCGTGGGCGTTGAAGTGGTATTGCTTGTTCAGTCACCTGGATAGCCTATCTGATGCATGAGTCCCCAGTCCTGGGGAGGCCAATAACGAATCAGGACTTCACCCACAATGTGCTGGCGGCGCACGGGTTCATCGAACCCGCGTGAGTCGCTGCTGCGATTGCGGTTATCGCCCATCAGGAAATACTCATCATCCCCCAACGCCCACACGTTATCAGGGCAGTGGACTGCATCGCACGGCCCGTTGATGTACGGCTCATACAGGGCAGTGCCGTTCACGTAGACCTGCGTTTCGCGGATTTCGACCGTGTCGCCCGGCATGCCAACCAACCGCTTGATATAATCTTCAGTCGGGTTATTCGGGTAGTGAAAGACGACGATGTCCCCACGCTGCGGCGTTCCGAACATGTAATTGACCCGGCTGATGATGAGAAACTGGTCATTGTGGAAGGTCGGTTCCATGCTGGGCCCCTGAACCACAAACCGGACCGTTGTCAGGTTGACGAGTGCGTAAATTGCGCCGATCATCACGAGCAGGTCAATGAGTTCGCGTGTAATTCCGGGGCGGCGCAGCCTGGGGCGCGCCGAAGGCAATGCTTCGGATGGCGAAGTCTGAAACAAATCTGCACCCCTCTGGGTAAATCCGGTAATCATTATAGGACGCGCGCGCCAACTGTTCAATCCTATGATCCTATGTCGTCCTATGAGGACGTGTGTCACCCTTCAGCCTGGCCTTGCGTGCGGATCATATGTGAAGCGTTGATCGCGAACCTCTACAGCACACTTAATCCATTTGGGCTATACTGATGGCAGTAAGCGGCTGAAAAATTATAGAGTCGTAATGGTGAGAGGCGTTGATCTTGGCTGGCGAAACCATTCTGATTGTCGATGATACCGAAGACAACCGCGAGTTTGTGGTCAAATATGTGCTGGAACCTGCCGGTTACCAAACCTTAACGGCGAAAGATGGCGCGGAAGGGCTGCAGATGGCGCTGCAGAGCAAGCCGGATCTTATTCTGCTGGACCTGAATATGCCGCGCCTGGATGGCCGGGCTGTGCTGCAGAAGTTGTATGAATCCAATTCCGATATCCCGGTGATTTTTATGACTGCGCATGGGTCAGAAGATATCGCGGCAGAGATGCTGCGTTTGGGCATTCGGGATTACGTGCGCAAGCCGTTCTACCCCGAAGAGATGCTGGCGCTCGTGGAGAAAAATCTGGAAGAACTGCGGCTGCGCCGCGAGAAAGAAGCGCTGACCGAGCGCGTGCTTCTGGCCAACCGTGAGCTGCAGAAGCGCATTAACGAGTTGAATGTGCTCTATAGTGTGGGCAAAAGCGTAACCGCCCTTATGGAAATGGATCAACTGCTGCCGCGATTGGTGGATGCAGCCGTACAGCTTACCCGGTCTGAAGAGGGTGTGCTGCTGCTGCATACGGATGGTCACCTGATCTGCCGTGCCCAGAAGCGTCACAGCCAGTCACGCGCGGCGTCACTGAACAGCGAAATCAGTGATCCGGTCGCGCAGCGCGTGGCCAGCACGGGCCAGCCAATTCTACTGGCACCAGACAAGGCCGAAAAGCTGTTGAAGGCCCCGGTCTCTGCCGCGTATGCGCCCCTCATGATCAAGGATGAGGTGATTGGTGTGCTGGGGGTGCGCAACGTGTCCAGCAGCACTACGGTCTTCAGCAGCCACGATGCAGCGCTGCTCAGCGCGCTTACGGATTACGCCGCAATTGCGCTGGAGAACGCCCGCAACTACCAGGCGCTGCGGCAGAAAACCGAAGCAGATAACGCGCGCATCCGCGACACTTTTGAACGCCTTGTGCCACCCCGAATTGTAGACCAGGCCTATGCCGAACCGGATTCGATCAAGCCGGGTGGCACGCGTCGTGAGATCACGGTGCTGTTTGCCGACATCAGGGGCTATTCGACATGGAGCGAGAATGCACCGCCTGAACAGGTCATCGAGACCCTTAACCATTACCTGAGCCTGGCGGCGGAGGTGATCCTCTCCTGGGAAGGCACCCTGGATAAGTTCCTGGGGGATGGCCTGATGGCGATCTTTAACGCGCCGGATGCGCAGCAGGATCACGTCCACCGGGCGGCAGACGCGGCGCTGGCACTGATAAAAGCAGCAGATGAGGTCAATCTGCTGCATGGCCACCGGCTCTCATACAGCGTGGGGCTGCATGTGGGTGAGGCGGTTGTGGGCTATGTGGGGACAGAGCGCGCCGTGAACTATACCGCGATAGGCGACACGGTTAACCTGGCCAAGCGCCTGCAGGAATACGCCGCACCTGGCCAGATTCTGGCTGAAGAGGCGGTCATCAAGCGCCTGGGTAAACTGGTCACTGCCCGACCGTTGGGGGAATTGAAAGTTAAGGGCCGGTCACGCCCTGCATTTGCTTATGAGCTGAATAACCTTGCAGATTACTAATGGACAAACCAAAACGAAAACGCCCAATCGTAGGGACGAGACGGGCCGGGCCTGCCTCGTCCTCTGCACACAGGCCCTAACTTTCACCCTGTTCAGGATGCAGCAGCCCTGGTGAACGCATATCGACAAACGTTCGCAGAAAGCGGACGAAGTGGTAGACATCGGCGAAATTGCTCACAAGCCCCAGGCTTACGCGAATCGCGCCCGTGACAGTCACACCCGTGCGTGCGGTCAGCGCAGCCACATAACGCTCGTAGGTGACAGGCGCTGAGGCAAGCGCACACTGCTCCACATCCTCCGCGCTCAGATGAAAGGCATTTTCCCCCGCGCCAGGATTACAGAAGCAGCCGGTACGCAGCGAAATCCTTGCCCGGCTTGCCAGGGTTTCTACCAGGCGCACATCAAACATCTCGCCATCGGGATCCAGCAGGTTGAAGGCAATGGTCGCGCCGCGCGCCTCGGTATCCTGCGGCCCATATACAAGGACCAGCGGATCCCCGTTGCTGTGGCGGATCCGCGTCATCTCTTCCAGCAAATAGCCGGTAAGCATGACCACCCGTGCGTGAACAGTCTCTATCCCAACTGCATTCAGGTAACGCAGGCCAATTTCCACTGCCGGGATATCGAGATAATTCACGGTGCCGTCTTCAAATGCGGTTTCGTCCTCTGCCCGGAAGAACGATGATGTTAAGGTAGAGACGACCTCCACGGTGCCGCCGGCAAACCAGGGGCGGCGCAGCTTGTGCAGCTTGGCGCGCCGTGCGATCAGCGCACCTAACCCAGTAGGATAACCAAACATCTTGTAGAAAGACAACGGCACAAAATCCGGCTGCCAGCGGCCAATATCCAGGCGATTAGTGGGTACGTATGCGGCGCAATCCACCAGCACATCCCAGCCCCTGGCGCGCGCGATCTCAATCCACGCGAAGCCGTGCTGTACCCCGCTGAAGTTGCTTTGTGCAGGATACGCGAACAGGTTATTACCAGCGGTATGCGCGCTGTTGAGATGTTCCAGAAGCGCGTCACGGTTGATGCGCAGGCTTGGGAGTGTGATGTCGGCATAGGTCACAGGTGCGCCATGGTATCCCGCATATTCTCGTATGCCATTGACGGAGTTGTGATTGTCAAAGGTCAAAAGATAACGTCCGTTCTGTTCAAACGGGTAACTCTCCCCAAGCAGCTTCAGGGCACCGCTGGCATTGGCCGTAAAGATGACGGCGTATTCTGCCGGATCAGCATTGAAATACTCGTAAACATAACGCCGGGCATGGTCCACCCGTATGGTGGCTGCCAATGATGTGGGGTTATTGGAGTGCGGGTTGCCATAAACCGCGTCGGCCAGCATTCGCATGTGCTGATCCAACTGCGTCTGTCCATACAACCCACCACCGGTATAGTCCAGGTACCGGTGTCCCTGAGCATCCAGCCGGGCGTACTGCTCGGTACGCAGGGCATCCAGGTTCCGTGTGCTGGCATAGCCCGGGTAATCACGTTCAAACGCGCCCAGCGCCGCCGCGTATTCCTGTGGAGTGTAGGTTATCTGTTCCAGCAGCCTTGCCTGATCCGAGTCATTAAGGTGAACCGCTGTACCGGACATAGAACCTCCTGTTCAAATTACGGTAAGAAATATTAATAATGCAAACACTCGCCGTCGATGCGAGGTTGCCCCGGCTCTGATTATCCTAAGTATACCGTTATTCCTCGCGATCCTGTCGCAGTTGGGGCAGCAACCAAAAGCGCGGCGGCCAAAAACAGCAGCAGACAATTCAGATTCTTGTCAGACTTCTGAGGTAGGCCGGTTGAACACTGAAGATCTCAGCCCTCCTGCACTATACTGATAACAACGTACATACGCAACGAGCAGCCAGAGATTAAACACAGATGCCAAACATAGCACTTCTTCCTTCAAAACCAGAATGGAATGACCGAATCCGCCAGGGTCTGTACCAGTATAACCGTGAACAGATCGGGTTCCGGGATTTGGCCGAGCTTGCACTGGCAGCAGTGGATGAAGACGGGAATGTTGTGGGTGGCATTATCGGCAGTACGATATGGGGGTGGCTGCTGATTGATGTGCTTTGGGTGGCTGCGGAATATCGTCATCAGGGCTACGGGATTCAACTGCTGCGCCAGGCCGAAGAGGCTGCGCGCCAGCGCGGCTGCACCCATGTGGTTCTGGAAACCTTCTCATTCCAGGCGCTGCCGTTTTATCAGCAGTTGGGATTTGTTGTGTATGGGCAGTTGGACGGTTTTCCCCCTGGTGCGACACGCTACTCCCTTAAGAAAAGCCTGCAAGATGGTGAACCCGTTCAAAATCTCAGCCCTGATCTGCATGTGAACCTTTACCAACCTGAGTTCCCACAAAGCATCAATTCTAATAGTTATGTGGATGAACTTTATCACATTGTCAAAGATTTACTGGAGCGGCGGGATCGCGCTGAACTGCTTCAGCGCATCGTTGACCATGCAGTACGTCTGCTGGATGCCCCGTATGGCGAAATTATGCTGGCAGAAGGGGATGAACTTGTGGTCCTGGCCTTCACGCGCAACCAATCTAATCTGGCAGGCGACCGCGTGAAGCGAGGGGAAGCGCTGGTGTCGTGGCGGGCCTACGACAGCAGGCAGCCGGTACTGATTGACGATTACTTCGCATGGTCGGGCAAGCGGGTACTTTATGATGACGCTCAGCTCCATGCTGTGGCAGACTTCCCGATCATGCTCGGCGATATGTGCCTGGGTGTACTGGCCATGGCACGCACCGCAGCGAATCAACCCTTCACTGGCCAGGATGTCTCAGTAGGAATGCAGTTTGCGCAGTTTGTTGCCGTTGTCCTGAATAATCTTGAACTCTACGACACCGCCCTTCGGGAAATTGCAGAGCGCAGGCAGGCAGAAAAGATGAGCCAGGCATTTCTGGCAGATATGCAAGCCCTGCAGGAACTGCACCTGGCACTGTCCGAAATTGAAGATCTTACCACCTTGTATAAAGAAATGATTCGGTCGGCACAGCAGTACCTCGGGCTGGATCGAATCGGGCTGTTTATTCTGAATGAAGCGGAAGGCTGCATACAGGGTACATTTGGGGTTGATCAGGATGGGACACTGCGCGACGAACGTTATTACACAGAAGAAGTGACTGCCGACCACTGGACGCTTGCGGTTGTGAACAACGCGAAACATGTGAAAGTGTGGGAAGATGCCACCATCTATGATAACGGTCTGGCCGTGGGGACGGGGTGGAAAGTGGCCTCGGCATTGTGGGATGGTCACCGTGCCATTGGCTACCTGATTGCAGATAACTTCCTGACGAAGAAACCCATACGCCCCTACGAAGGGGAGCTGCTCTCTGTGCTTGGCAGTACCTTTGGCCACCTCATTCAGCGCAAACACCGTGAGGTGTTTAGCCAGGCGCAGAATGACGCCCTGCTGCTGGCCAACAGTGAGCTGGCAGCCGCGCGCAAGCAGGCAGATGCAGCAAACAAGCTTAAGAGCCAGTTCCTGGCCACCATGTCTCACGAACTGCGCACACCGCTTAACGCCATTATTGGCTACACACAGCTTCAACTGGCGGGGATGGTGGGCGAACTTAGCGAGGAACAGCACAGCTTTCAGGAACGTATCCTGGTCAATGCGCAGCATCTCTTAAATCTTATCAACGAGACCCTCGATATCTCCAAGATTGAAGCGGGGCGTACCGAGTTGATTGAAGCGCCGTTCGGTGTCCGCCAGTTTCTGCAAGAGGTCGAAACGCAGAATCGCATCCTGGCAGAAAACAAACACCTGGCGTTTACGATTGATGCCGAAGCCAACATGCCGGATACCCTGGTAGGGGATCGTGGGCGCATTAAGCAAATTCTCATTAATCTGATCGCCAACGCCATCAAATTTACCGATCACGGTTCGGTGACAGTGGACGTGAAGCGCTACAGCGGTACAATGTGGCGCATCAGTGTCAAGGATACAGGGATTGGCATCCCCGCACACAAACAGCAGACGATCTTCGATGAGTTTCAGCAAACAGAAGAGGGTATCCAGCGTGGCGGCACCGGGTTGGGGCTGGCCATTGCGAAGAAACTCGTCCTGATGATGAACGGTACAATCCGGCTGGAAAGTGAAGCGGGCAAAGGCAGCACGTTCATTGTTACCCTTCCCCTGACGCTGCCGAGCACAGATTTGGTGGTGGGCAGCGTACCCATCCATACGATTGGAGAATGACATGAGTGGGCAATCACAGCGCCCATTACGAGAACACCTGGATTGGGATGTCCTGATTATTGACGATATGCATGATAACCTGCAGGTTGCCAAGACAGTTCTGGCCTACCATGGGGCACGGGTCTACACGGCCTCCAATGGACCGGATGGGCTCGCACTGCTGAACCAGATTACCCCAACCCTCGTACTGCTCGATATTCGTATGCCAATGATGGATGGCTTCACCGTTTTTCAGCGTATCCGTAGTTTCAGCAACGTACCTGTGATCGCCATAACCGCCTATGCAATGGAGGAAAGCCGCCGCCACATCGCTGAAGCCGGGTTTGACAGCTACATTATCAAACCTTTTAATGTGCTCTCTCTGGTCGATGAGCTTAAGAAAGCCTTGGCAGCGCACGCGGGTAAAGCGTGAGCACCGCAAGATAGCGGCGCTTTCGCCACCGGAACCGGTGCAGGCCACCGCCTGTAAAGTGTGGCTTTCGCCTATACCGGTTGTGGACTGCTGCGCGGCGGACGCTGCCGCCAGCGCTTCGCTGTAAAGTTATGACGCCTATGGCTATGGCACGATGCCCACAAGGCCGCAACCGTTCAACCAACGCCAGGTCATCCTGGCAACAAAGTATCGCCGAGAACAAAACCGTATCGTAATTGCCAGATTGACTCTACCTTAAGGAGAACTGCTGATGATTCGTGTTCTGATTGCTGAAGATAACAATGACCTGCGCGAAATCTTCTCACGCGCGTTTAGCCCCCGGATATTTGACACCCACACCGCTCACGACGGAGAGATTGCGCTTCAGCGCCTGAACAGCGAATACTATGATGTGCTGGTGCTGGACGTCAACATGCCCAAAGTCTCTGGCCTGGATGTCCTGCGTCACGTTCGCCAGAACAGCACCCTTGACCATCTTAAAGTCATTATGGTAACCGGAAATTCTGAGATGGTGTATGAAACGGATGTCATGCAGGCGGATCTCTTTCTGCAGAAACCGGTCAGCATTCACGAACTGGTGACATTCACCCAGCGTTTGACGCTTACCGCGTAAAGCGCCTGCGCCGCGCCAGGGCAGTTGCGATAAGGTTGTACGGCTGGTTTAGCCTTGAATTTTCCCTGAAAGACTGCTAAGATGCCTGCTTCAGTCCGGGCCTTACAGGGGAGGAACTCCGAACCGTGTCAGGTCCTAACGGAAGCAGCACTAAGGGGAACTCCTTCTGCTGTAAGTGTCCTGGGCTGATCATCCTCTGGCAGTGATCCCCGTTCTTCTGCCAGCCTGGTGCCCGCTGGGGCATCTGCGGATGTCGCACCTGATAGCGTCTCTGAGGAGCACCTATTATGCACGACTCGCCCACAGGCTACTACTTCGAAGACTTCCAGGTTGGTCAGCACCTGGTGACGCGCGGACGTACCATCACAGAAGCCGATATTGTTCAGTTTGGTACGCTGACCGGTGACTTTAACCCCATGCACTTTGATGCGAATTATATGAAAACCCATCTGCTGGGTCAGCGCGTGGCTCACGGCTTGCTCAGCATAAGTTACGCGGCGGGTCAGGCGTATCAACTGGGTTTTATGGAAAAGACAGTGCTGGCGTTTCGCTCTATCGAGATGAAATTCAGCCAACCTGTTTACATCGGCGATACACTGCATGTGGAAATCACCGTAAAAGAACTCAAAGAGGCGGCGCGATTAGGCGGTGGGTTGGTCACGCTGGAAATTCGCATCGTAAACCAGGACGATAAAACGGTGCAGAAAGGCGACTGGGTGGTGCTGATGGCAGCGCGCAGCGCCGGAAGTAACGCAAATAGTGCCGGGCAGGAACAAGGGGCAGAATAAGCCCCTTTTTGCCTTTTAATACACAGGAGACAAATTAAATCTATGCGTAAGAAAGTCACACTCATTACGGGTGCCAATGGTGAAGTGGGGCATGGCCTCATCAGGCAGCTTCACGCAGTTGGGTCACAGCCTGTGATTGTACTGGACGTTCGCGGACTTGACGAAACCATGCAGCGGTTTGTCGATACCACCATTGTGGGGGATATTCTGGATAATGCCCTGCTGGATATGCTGATGAGCGAGTATGAAATTGATACCATTTATCATCTTGCCGCGCTGCTGTCCACCCATTCAGAATTCCGCCCAGAGTCCGCGCATCGCGTGAATGTACAGGGTACGATTAACCTGCTTCAGCTCGCGGTAGAGCAATCCCGCTGGCGCGCCCAGCCTGTCAAGTTCATCTTCCCCAGTTCGGTTGCGGTATACGGTGTCCCCAACCTTAAGGTGAAGGGCAGCGTGCCACCGGTCAAGGAAGATGAATTCAACACCCCCACCACCATGTACGGCTGCAACAAGCTCTACTGCGAGCATCTGGGACGCTACTATGCAGACCATTATCACCAGCTTTCGGCCAACCCTGAACCCTACAAGCCGGATTTCCGCAGTGTGCGCTTTCCGGGGTTAATAAGCGCCACGACGATGCCCAGCGGCGGGACGAGCGACTATGCGCCAGAGATGCTGCATGCGGCGGCAAAGCGTGAACCCTACGTCTCTTTTGTGCGGCCAGATACCATTATGCCGTTTATGGTAATGCCGGACGCCATTCGCGCACTGCTGCTGCTGGCAGAGCAGCCGCGCGAGAACCTGACGCGCACAGTATACAACGTGACCAGCTTCAGCCTGACGGCAGAGCAGGTGGCGGAACGGGCTGTGCGGGCCTTCCCTGGGGCCGAAATAACCTATGATCCGACGGTGGGCCGCCAGGGCATTGTGGATAGCTGGCCGGCTGCCCTGGATGACGACGCTGCGCGCCAGGACTGGGGATGGAATCCGGAATATCGTGTGGATGCCGCTTTCGACGAGTATCTGGTGCCAACCATTCGCCGCCAGTATATGGGCGATGTTGTCTAGCGTCTGTTGATATTCCTGGCTGCTGGGCGCATTGAAGCGGGCACCAACGTCAACACACTTTCATCACGCAGGCAGCCCGAAGCAGAGACGCGGGGTACTGACCGCACCCCGCGTCTGCTGGAACGTGGTCTACCTGGTACCGTTGGCCAGGTATTCATGCACAAGTGCCTGAAAATGATGGACACCATTTTCGCGTTTGACCGAGAACCGGCCCTTATCGTAAGAGCGTGATTTCAGCCCACGCTGCACAATTTCGCAGATGGCGATGTCTTCCTGCTGGATTTCGTCGCTGAAGGCGATGGTCTGCTGCATGCTTTCCCAGCCCTCTCCTGTACCCGGTTCCTCGAAATACCATTCAAAGATCGTAAGCGTCTTGTCGTGGCCTACCGGCAGAATGATGTTGATGGACATGTTATCGGGATAGATATTGAGCATGACGTTTGGGAAGACCCAGTAGTACAGGGCTTCGGCCTCACCTTCAGTGCGCACGTAACGGCGATCGCGTCCCTGCACCTGACCCAGTTCTGCCGGGCGAATAGGTGCGTACTGCGAGGAGTGATAACGGAAGGTGTCTACACGGTACTGCTCGTAATCCAGTTCGCGGTACAGGCCGGGATGTGCGACCGGCACATGGTAGCCTTCAAGGTAGTTATCGACATATACTTTCCAGTTGCAGTCGATGTAATAATCGCGGTTCTCAAACATGCGCATGGCGGTAATGTTGAAACCCCTGGCTTCGATTTCTGCGGCAATCTGGCCGTATGCAGTCTCGGCCATAGGGGGCGCATCAGGGTCGAGATTGACGAATACAAACGGCCCCCAGGCCTCAACCCTGACCTGAGGCAGGCATACGTCCTGCTTCTGCCAGTTGGCCACACCGTCGAATTCCGGCGCGCCAATCAGCTTCCCCGTCAGGTCATACGTCCACCCGTGATACATACACTGAAGGCTCTTGCGGTTTCCTTTGCCGTTGGCCACCGTTGCGCCACGATGACGGCACACATTGTAGAAAGCGCGGAGTTCGTTATCAACACCGCGCGCCACCACCAGCGGTTCACCAACCACCTCGCAGGAGAAATAATCCCCTGGGCGCAGCACCATATCAAGCCGCCCAACAGGCTGCCACGTCTTCCAGAAAATACGCTCTTTTTCAACTTCAAGGAATGCCGGATCGGTATACCAGCGCGCGGGCATGGTTTCGGCCTGCGCCAGGTCTGCCTGTGGTGTAAAGTCGGTCAGGTCAAGTGGCATGATAAACTCCTTTGAACGGGACTTGTCATGTGTCAAGCTTTGATCAAGTTTAACCCACATAAGCGGCAAAGGGGTTGAAATTCGCAGTATGTCACACAGCGCGTCTTGTCTGTACCGTTCGGTTGCACGGCAAAATCACCGCTGCGCATACGCTGGAGATACGCGCCGAGTTGTTCCAAACCCTGGGTGATCACCTCGGAATCGCGTTTCAGGGTGCCGCTCACTTTGCCACTGCGCATGTGCCAGAACAGGCCGCCCAGCACATCCGCCGGTGCGTTTGCCGCGCCGCTGCGCCTGAGGATGATCTCTGCGGCCAGCAGGTAAACGATCATCTGGAAGTTGCGGCCCGCCGCCATGTCCTTCAGGGTAAAGGCTTTCGACCCGGACTTATAATCGATCACGATCGCGCTGTCGCCAATGCGATCTATGCGATCAATAAGACCGCCTGCGCGAACCTGCCCGGCGTCGCCCAGGGTGATCCAGACATCAGGGCTGGGCGTGGCTGAACCGTCGCCCCCTGTACCGCCGAAAGGCGCTTCCAGCATGAATGGCTGGCGGGCTGCCCCCCCAAACTGCTGGCGAATAGGGTTTTCTGCGGAGAAATCTGTCTCTACCAGGCGTGCAAGGCGTTCGGCAATGGTGCGCTGTTCCTTGTGCCACAAGGCCGTTGGACGAAAGCCATAAACATCCGGTGCCGAACGCAGAACGTCGCGCGCGGCCTGATGCAGCAGTTCCAGCGCGTGGGCGGTATACTGCGGCTCAATGGGCATACCCTGTTCGAGGATCGCACGGTAGGTCAGTTCCAGAATGCGGTGGTTAATTGAACCGCGCTTCAGTACGTCGATACCCTCTTCCGGTTCTTCCAGCGCTTCCAGGTTCAGCAGGCGTTTGGCGAAGAAACGAAAACCGCACACGCCGTAATCATTGAACTGGGTCGCGCTCCAACGGCGGTTTGGATGCAGGATGGTGTTCACATGCTGAAGCAGGCGCGGGTCGCGGATGCGCCCGGAATAATGGTCATGCGGCAGGCGCGACAACCGACGCGCTTCAATGCTGCGTCCGCTTTGAATCGCGCGCCAGAAGGAGGTCTGGTGACGCACCAACCAGTTGTAATAAGGTATCGCAGATATGCGTTCTGCATTCAATCCATCCGAGACCGTCAACGCGAGTTCGTGCAGCGCTGCCGCTTCTTCTGCGTGGACTGCCTCTCCTGCTCGAAACCGCAGCAACGGGACATCTGAGAAACACTGGAGAACTGCACGCCAGAGGTGGCTGGCATGCCAGGGCTGCCCGTCCTGTGCGGTAGGGCGCGAAAGCGTGAGGGTTTCGCGCGGCAGGCAGATCAGCTCATAGAACAGGCCATCGTCAGTCGCGCGGTCAGCCTGCGTCTTCAGCAGGACGCCATCGGCGCTCAGCCGCAGGCGCTCCGAATCCAGATACAGCGGGTCTTCGGCAGCACGCGCCGGGAAGATACCTTCAGCCAGGCCCAGTATAAACACATGCGCATGCGGCAGACCTCGCGCATCAGAGGCAGTGGTCACCAGTACGCGCCCGCTGCGTACCGGTCGCGGATTGACCTGGGCAGCACTGATCTGACCATAGAGTTCAAGCCGGAATTTCCCCCAGTCTGTAAGGTCCGGGGTGCGCTGGCGCAGCCCCGAGAGCAGTTCGTCGGTGGAGACCATTCCGCGCAGCTCGCGTTTGAGGATTTGCGCCGCAATGAGGTCACGGGCAATCAGATCACGGTCATCCACGTCGCGCAGTGCGGCCAGCATATCGAGTGTGTATTCCGGCACCGAGACTAACGGTTCGTCGTCTGCCTGAGGATCGTGATGCTGTTGCGGATCTGCGCCAATCAACCGTTCCAGCCATAGGACGTAGTTTTCTATGGTATCGCGTAGTGAGGGTGTCACACGGTCAAAAAACTGCGCTAGTGCCGCCTGCAGGCGCAGGAAGGCGCTTTCAGTGGGGGCAGCATCACTGCTGGCAAACGGTTCATCCAGTGTCTCGTCATCCTCTGTGCGCGCTGGCCCCGGATGCGCCGCCTGTGCAATCGCCGACAGCCACAAGTCTCGCCCGCGAATGATCGTATAGCGCTGGCTGATGTTTTCAAGCAGATCAACCTGGGATTTATCCAACCCCGGCGCACGGATGTAGGGAGATCGCAGGACATCGAGCAGGTCACGGCGCGCAAAACCTGTTTCGTGCAGTGCCATAAGCTGCAGGACTGTGGTAATAAACGGATTGTGTTCCAGGCTTTCGCCAGAATGCAGCACCAGTGGCAAATGGTAGACCTGGCGCAGCGCCAGGAAATGCGGCAGGTAACGCTGCCAGTCTCGCAGGGCGATGAGCACATCATCCGGCGAACAGCCTTCCAGAAGCAGGCGCTTTACACGGCGCAGCACCGCGCCCACCTCTGCCGCAGCATCTGGCGCTTCGATAAAACGGACCGCGTTCGCCTTTAGTTTCGGGGTCGTGGCGAGGAACACGTTTTCGACCAGATGCTGCAGATCAGGCTGGCGGTTGGGGCTGCTGTTGAGCCGTTCAACCTCTGCATAAGGGCTGCGAGATACCAGCGTTTGGTACGCGTCTTCAAAACGCCGTCCGATGGTTTCTTCTCGCTGCGGCACGGTTGTTAAGGTGACCAGCGTCTGTGCAACACGCTCACCAAGCAGCGCCAGCAGATCTGCCTGCACGGGTGTGAACTGGTCGAAACCATCGGCGATCAGCAGTTCGACATCGCGGAGCAGATCAGGCCTGCGCGACACCGTCTCCAGCGCCAGCCAGCCTTCGCCATCACGATCGACGAGGGCATGGTTTTGAAGCTCCTGCTGATAACTGCTGTAGATGCGCCACAAGTCGCGGTCTTTGGGGGTACGCACAGCGCGCCGATATTCATCAGGGTACACACGGTTCTGCTTGAGCTCGATAATCAGGTTACCCGCGATACGCACGAACCCGCTGGTTTCGGCAATGCCGCTGTATACTTCCAGGTTGCCGCTGTCTTTAAGGGATTTGATCACTGCGCGCAGCAGGCCACCGCGCGCGCCATCTTCCAGGCTCCGCGCTGGCACACCGGCAGCATTCAGCAGCCGCCGGTAAAGTTCGTAAAAGTCGAAGAATTCGACGTTGAAAACGACGCTGTGCCCATATTCAACCAGCCGCTGGCGAAAGTTATCCTGTTGGCGGCGCGTGGCCAGCAGCACCCACACCCGGGCGAACGGGTGAGCATTCAGGGTATTGGTGATGGTTTGCAGCGCAATTTCGGTTTTTCCAGCGCCCACCGACGCGAGATAGAGTTTCATTAAACTATTTATCGTACAACACATCGACCAAGCGGCGCGCGGTCGCTGCGTCGATGCGCTCTTTGGCAAAGTAGTTGCCCTGCAAACGTTGGTAGAGCGAACTGAGATGAGTTGCGAGCACTACCGGGTCCTTGAGCTGCAGGCGCACCGGCGGATCGTTCTGGATGAAGACGACGACCCCAAAAACCGGCACGTCCGGGAGCTTGTGAACTGCCAGAAAGTCGCGCATGGCTTTGATGTCTTTCACCGCATCTCGCGTGGGATCGATGCGTGCCGGAACCCATTCCTGATTTCGGTTCATAATCAGCCAGCGATCAACCTCATTGTAGAAGTTGCCCACTTCATCGACAATGCGAAAGACCAGCACACCAGGTGGCCCGATCAGAACCCCATCCACATACCCCAGGCCGCGCTTATTGATGTTACGTATAAAGGTGTAGCCGTCATCCAGGTTACCCGACAGCACGCCGGCGGTGATGTTCGCCAGGTCATTGTCGGTGGTACGGGACAGGATGAAAGCACGGACGATGATCCCCAGGCCAATGAGGATCAGCACTGGGCCGATAAGGATCAGCGCGCTCGCGATGAAGCGGTAAGCAGCATAGGACGAACTTTGCGGCGCAACCAACGGAATGGTGTTCAGCGTTTGACCTAACACCATCGAAAAGATCCCGGCTCCTATGGGAAGAACCGAAGACGTGAACAACTGGCGCGCAGCACGGCTGAGAGCGCCCGATGGCGCAACATTATGCATAGGCAGTTATCCCTGATCGGCATCAGAAGGGATGGTCTGACGGGCGCGGCGGCGTTCGTCAATCACATCTTCCAGAAATTTCTGCAGCTCATTAAACTTGGGCAGCGGCTTGTAGATCAACCGATCCGCACCCGCCTGTGCGATAACCATCTTCTCTTCTTCAGGCGTCAGGCGGTAAGCGGTCGTCAGCACCACCGCAATCTGCCTTAACTGCTGACTCTTGCGGATTCGTTCGCCCACCGCAGGCCCGTTGATTTCCCCTGGCAGGCGAATATCCAGCAGTGCCAGTTCAGGGAGCTCGCCTGTGAACTTGTCGTTGTCGACATCGCTGATCCAGGAGACGGCTTCTTCCCCATCCACAAATGCGACGCCTTCAATACCCCATATCCCGAACATCGCCAGAAGTACTTCGTAGATATCGGGTTCGTCTTCAACTACCATCCAGGTGGACAATACACTGGCCCCTTTCCCAATTTCACACAGAACTTAACGTATTGTACACAGTGCGTCAGGATCCAAACAAATGCCTTGCGAACTGTATCCTAATGATATGGTGGATGCAGGTATGAGGCAACCTTTTGCGCCTTAATCCTCAGGATTTGTGGCGTGAACCAACCCCTCAGGCGATGCCGAGAAAATAATCAATCACGTGTAGGGGCGGGGCATTATCTCCACCCACCCAAAACGGTGGCTCGTTTCTTAGCTGTAACAGCCTTACTTCATGTAGCCATGCGCGCGATACCAGGAGTAGGTATCGTACAGGCTGGTGGCGATGTCGATGTGCGGATTGCCCAGCTCAGCCCAGGTCCTGGCGTAATCGAATATGACATGACGACTGCTCAGGCGGATCTGGTTCGCGTCCACAGGAAAGCGCAGGCCGAAGCGTGACCCGATTTCGACGACATGCGCCGCCGCTGGCAGAACGAAATCCGGCATGTGGATGAGCGGGCGCGGCACACCAACGACATCTGCAATCATCGCATACCAGGTCCTGTACGATATGTTGACACTGCCCAGTATGTAGCGTTCGCCTCGGCGGCCTTGCTCCGCAGCGACCAACTGCCACCGCGTCACATCGCGCACATCGACCAGCGCCACACTACCAGACGTAACCGGTGTAAGCAGCCCAGACTGCCTGACCTGAGTGATAAACGTGCCGGAGATCATTTTCAGGTCACCAGGGCCGATCACGACGACCGGGTTGACCGTTACAATGTCCTGACCCTTTGCCACCGCTTCGGCAACCACACGTTCCGAAAGCAGTTTGCTGTAGCCATAGGGGAAGCGCTGGGGGGGTAGGTTAAAGGCGACATGCTCGTCAGCCGGTTTGCCATCCGGGCGCAAGCCCACTGCGGCGGCACTGCTGGTGTGGATAACCCGGCGCACCCCAGCGCCGCGCGCTGCATCCAGAACGTTGCGCGTGCCATCCACATTGACCTTGAACATGTGAGTCTGGTCCGCACGCCAGTAGTCTGCGACCGCCGCCACATGAAATACCCAGGCCACATCTTCACAGGCCAGGCGCAGCGAGTCGGCATCGAGGATGTCGCCAATGGCTGACTCAAACGTCAGCCCCTCCAGAGCGCTTAACTTGGAATTGGCGCGGTGTAGGACGCGGACGCGGTGCCCTGCTTCGAGCAGCGTGCGCACCATATGTGAACCTACGAACCCCGTGCCTCCGGTTACGAGTGCAAGCATTGTTTTTCCTATCTGTTAGTGTGCGGTCGGCGTGATGAATCTGTCCTGGCAGGCCGTTGGTCACGTTATGTCCCGTTTCTGCCTCTCTCATTCTGCCTCTCTCATTTCTGGTGGCAGGTTTTGCGTGCGCAAGCAAAGGCGCAAAAGTACAGACCCTGGTCAGATTAGCTGAAACATCACCCGAAAGGGACATACGTGTAGGGCAGGTTCAGCACTGTCTTTGTAAGCTGCCAGTACAGCGCCGCCACTTCGCGGATGGCTGAGATTACGTAAACAGAATTGCGCACGCCAGACACCGACACCGGGCTTGGGTAATTGGTAATGCCGTAACTGTTGAAAATCAGGTGTCCGCGCAGGCTGTGAAAGGAGTCGGTTACCAGCAGTACAGAAGTCCAGTGGTTGGCTTCCAGAATGCGCCGGGTGTTGATCGCGTTTTCCTCGGTGCTGCGGCTCTGCGGCTCAAGGTAGATGGCATCTTCCGGGACATTGTTCGCCATCAGCACTTCCTTGCAGCCCTCGGCCTCGCTGCGGGTTTGCCCCACACCAATGCCACCGGTGCAGATAATGTGCGGTGCGTAGCCTGCCTGCCACAGCCCCGCACCCCATACCGACCTCCGCCGCAGCGCATCGCCCGGAGTACCGTCGCGCCGCAGTGCAGATCCCAGCACGACGATGGCATCGGCCTGCTGTGCGTGATCCTGCTGGCCATAGAAGTAGACCGCTGCCAGAACAGCAGCGCTTACAAGTACCCACGTGATTAGTAAGATGATGAGGCCCCGCCGGAACCCCCGCCAGGGCAAACGCCCAATCCGCCGGAACACGGCACGAGATATGCGCATTACTCTATTATTAGTCATGGTACCTTTTTTCACGATCTCGCTTATTGTACACTTGACTCCACGCCGCAGGCTTGCTTAATTTGTCATTCTTGTTTAAAGTTTAGCAATAAGGAAGGGGCATTTACGTGGCCCTGCTGTCTGAAATCACGGCTGTGCAAGTTTGACCGTCTGAATTGACGGATAACAAAACAGAATTGTGCCAAATTCATACGAGTAGTTGATAATACGAGTCTATCCGTGTAAAGGTTTTGTCTGCTCGCTGGAGCGGGCTTAAGTCGATTCATACAAGCGGTGCTGACGTGGCACAATTCATACCCAGACCTTGTCTGGGGAGTAGCAGCCGTGGTTCCTGGTAGGATTGACCGTACCAGGCTGCGGCTTTTTGTTTCAGAGGAAAAGCATTGGGCGTTATCACGACGCTGGAAATCCAGAAGAATAACAAAGAACGAGTCAATGTGTATCTGGACGGTGAATACGCCTTCAGCCTGTCCCTCATGGATGCTGCACGACTGCACAAGGGGCAGGTGTTGGATGATGATCAAATTGCTGTGCTGCGTGCCGAAGACGGCGTCATACGCGCTGTAGATAGCGCTGTACGATTTCTGGCCTTTCGCCCACGCAGCGTACAGGAAGTCCGACGCAATCTGAAAGAAAAATCGCTGGATGACAGGGTTATTGATGCAGCGCTCGAACGGCTGATGGGGCTGGGATACCTGGACGATGAGGCATTCGCCCGCTTCTGGGTAGATAACAGAACCGCGTTTAAGCCTTTGGGGCCCGCTGCCTTGAAGTTTGAGCTGCGGCAGAAAGGCGTTGCAGACTCGATCATTGAGCAGGTTCTGAGCAACACCGATCCGCACGCAACCGCCTACACCGCAGCGCGTGAACGGGTAGCTCGGCTGCGAGGCACGGACCGGCGCACCTTCCAGAACAAACTTGGCAGTTTCTTACAGCGTCGTGGGTTCCGTTACGATGTCATAGGGGAAGTCGTTTCCCGTTTGGTTGAAGAACTCAGCGAGTCTGATGCCGAATACTTCATCACGGTGGATGACGACGCATTGTGAGCACTGCCCTTTCCGATCTGTTATGCATAACACCAGGAGAAAGGGGGTCAGCGGATTGTCGCAATACACCGCTACCGCATATGGAAATCAACATACTCACATTTGCAGCACTTGTGGTTGGCCTTATTGCCGGGATTGGCATTGGGGCTGCTGCGCTGAACTACTATCAGACGCAGCAAGGTAAGAACCGTCGCCAGCTTGCAGAACTGGAAGCGCAGGTCATCACCAACGAGGCCACCGAAAAAGCGAACCAGATTGTCAAGGACGGCGAAGAGAAGATCCGCGCACAGCAGGAGGAAAACGAGGCGCTGCTCACCCGACGCCGTCGCGATCTCGACAAAGAAGATGAACGCATGCAGCGCCGCCGCGATGAGGTCGATAAACGCTACGAACGGGCCGAGAAGCGTGAACAGGCGCTGAACAAACGTCAGAGCGCGCTGGATAAGAAGGAAAATGAACTCAAGAAGGTTGAGGAAGAGCGCGTAATCGAACTGCAGAAGATCGCGCAGATGACCATCGAAGAAGCGCGCGGCCAGGTGATGACACTGGCCGAGCAGGACGCGCGCAATGATATGGCGCGTATCATTCGGCAGGTTGAGGCAGAAGCCCGCGAAGAGGCAGACAGCCGTGCGCGTGATGTGATTGCGCTTGCGGTGCAGCGTCTGGCATCTGAGCATGTGAGCGAGATTTCGGTCAGCGTCGTTCCCTTACCCAGCGACGAGATGAAGGGGCGCATTATCGGGCGCAATGGCCGCAATATTCGCGCCTTCGAGCTTGCAACCGGGGTCGATGTCGTGGTGGACGATACGCCCGAAGCTGTTACGATCAGCAGTTTTGATCCCGTGCGGCGTGAGGTTGCCAAGCGCGCGATGGCGAAGCTGGTGACTGACGGCCGCATTCATCCGGCACGCATTGAAAAACTAATCGAAGATGCGCGCGCCGAAGTGGAGGGCACTATCCGCGAGGAAGGCGAACGGGCCGCCTACGAGACGGGTGTTCATGGGCTGCATCCAGAGATCATCAAGCTGTTGGGTCGCCTGAAGTTCCGTACCAGCTATGGCCAGAACCAGCATGGCCATGCCCTTGAAACGGCACATATCGCGGGGATGATCGCGGCAGAACTTGGCGCTAATGTCGATATTGCGAAAGCCGGCGGCCTGCTGCACGACATCGGCAAAGCCCTGGATCACGAGATCGAAGGCACGCATGCCATCATCGGGGCAGATTTCGCCAAGCGCTACGGTGTTCGCGCAGAAGTGGTCAACTGCATCGCCAGCCATCACCACGAAGTGGAACAGGAATGTGTCGAAGCCTACATCGTTGAGGCAGCAGACGCGATTTCTGGCGCACGCCCTGGCGCGCGGCGCGAAAGCCTTGAATCCTACATCAAGCGCGTGAAAACCCTTGAAGAAATTGCGACCAGTTTCGATGGCGTGGAGCAAAGCTACGCGCTTCAGGCTGGCCGTGAGGTTCGTATCATTGTTCGCCCGGATGTCATCGATGATCTTGCCGCGCTGCGTTTGGCACGAGATATCGCGCGGCAGATCGAAGAAACCATGCAGTATCCAGGGCAGATCAAGGTGCATGTCATCCGCGAAACGCGAGCTGTGGATTACGCGAAGTAAACAGGCACACGCATCAGGAGACGGCTTCGCTGAGGTGCTGTCTCCTGATGGGTTCTTACGACATCAGGACAAGACCCCGTCAGTGGGATCCGGTTCAGCGCAGTATAAACCGCTAAGCCCTGCACTCCCTACGATGACTTTTGCTCTGTCACACGCACGCGTAACTACTACGCCATCGAACTTGAGGCGAAACCTTCCCTCAGCCTATCCTCGCCGACGGCTTGCGGAATGACCCGCTGCTGGTTGGATCCGCTCTGGGAAACGAGCGATGATGATGTGTACGACGAAGGTGACGGCGTGGGACTGGCGCTGTGTATCACGGGCAGCGCCTTTCCTGACATCTATGCAGGGACGGTGGAGCGCATTCGCTGTGGCGCATCCGAAAAAGAACTGGACAACTTCATCTGCGGCGAGATCAGCCAGCGAGGTATCCCGCTCGACAATCTCGAATTCCTGGGTTATGGCATTCCGCTGACCGCCTGCGGCATCGAACTATGCGACCCTGACCTCTACGCCGCTCGTCCCGACTCACTATCACTGGTTAACCTCTTTTGCATTCGCCCTGAACCCTGACATTACAACGTGGACGTTCCCGATTGCGCCAACATCGCCGGACACATCATCGCCGATAGCCTGGTGCAGCAGGACGATGCAGGCTTGAAACAGGTTGGCGGGGCGCTGGCGTGGTTGTTCTCCTGTTCCGCCAACACCCTGATTTTGTATGGAATTAGTTAGCCAGTTGAGTAACGATAGCGAATTCCTACACTCCGTTCGTAGCCGGGTCTGACATCCCAGTGTTCTGCTGTAGGAGCAGCTTATTGCCATCAGGGTCGGTAATCAAGGTCGAAATACCCCATGGTTGATACTCCAACGGCGGCAGATCGAGACCTTTTGCCTGCAATTCGGCGTAGTCCGCTTTGATGTCAGTTGTGACCAGGATGATGGTTCCACGACTCTCGGATTGCTCCCAGAATGCCAGGACGATGGCAGTCGAGGCACCGGGCGGTACCAATTCAATCCATCGTTCGCCCGGCACTTCGAAGTGCTCCATATTCGTTCGTACCTCGAATCCAAGCTTTTGGGTGTAGAACTCGAGCGAGGCTTGCACATTCTTTACCGGCATCCCGATAAGATCAATGTGTTGGAGATTCATGAGCAGGTTTCCCTTCATTGTGTGGACAACATGTGTATCGTATCGGGTTCCCATTGTAAAAATCGGTCATGTTCTCGAAATTTCTGCTCGATCAAGTCATGCTCACCGGAAAAATACTCGACGGGAGACATACCGACTAATGCGTGGAATTCACGAACCAGGTGGGATGGATCGTGGTAGCTGTGTCTGATAGCAAGTTGCTCTAACGACAACCCGTAACGATGATGTTTCGTTGAATGAAGCAGGCGATTCAAACGTGCGATGCGTGAAAATTGCTTCGGCGTTAAGCCAACGAGTTGTCGAAAAAGACGCCCGAACTGGCGGTCACTCAGATTGACCTGATGTGCGAGCGCTGAAATGCTCACCTGCCGTTGTCCCAACTGCTTGACAGCGTAACCAATCCGATCAAAGTGTGCCTGTTCGACTCTGCGACGCATAAAAAATGCGATCAGGGGGTATGCCCATCGGGGTGTTACCAGCAGGTTGTAAAGCTGTTCTTCCAGCAGGCGCACCTCGCCCGACCTGTAGAAGTCGGTCAGGGGCATGAAGGAGTACGCTTGTTTATCCGTTGTGTCGCTATGGTAAAATGCAGCCCAACCAGCCGGTGTAAACCGAACTCCGATCATTGCTGAAGGGGTCATGCCTAACTGCCTCACATGCAGGGCATGTGCAAAAGGGCGCATCAGCCAGCTCGATGCACATTCAAAGGGGATGTCCGAATCAGCGGGAATGATCTGCGATTGTCCCTGAAACTGAAACAAGATTTCTGCCCGTCCCTCTGCCGAGATTATCTCGTCTGGAGCCACCACGCTTGGCAGGAGCAACCGCCAGAAACATTCTATCGCATCGGAAAGGGCTACAGGCGGACATACTTGTTCGTAATATGATATTTGCACCGAATTCGGCTCCGTATATCCACCTGGTAACCTGATCCTGACCTCACGATTGCATTATATCAGTCACAGTAAGCAAATGATGAATCCCGCATGTGATTGGAGTGCCCGCCTGTTGAGTCAGGCAGTGATAGAGCAACCGTCCCTGATTCTGAGCTTTTAGCTTCGGTGTGATGCTGCGTAAGCAGGACGGTGAACGCGTCAGCGAGTATCCGGTCGATGCTGCCCAGGTCGCGGCGGGCTCTCCGCGAAAGTCCGTTTCGACACCGGGCTGCTGTCGAACAACACCCTTCTGGTACGACAGGAAGGCGTGAAGAAGACCATCGTCGAATACCGCCCGCCGCAGAATGACCGGGCTGTATCTGGATGGGTCGGAAACGGCGCTGCGCGTGCCGCTGCCCGGCCTGCTGATCCGCGTCACTGCCAGCGAAAACGCGCTGCAGTACAGCGTGTTCGCGGTCAGGTGCCGTCATGCAGATCTTGCTCGATCGGATGAGTGCGACTCCGACGACGCAAGCGCTTTGCTATGCGTTCGATCATTACCACTAATGTAAAGACTAAAACAATGCTAAGCACCAAATTCGCCCAAAGTGACGACACGTTGAACATAGGCATTATGAACTCTCCAACGAAAATGCCTATGGCGAGTTCACATGCAATTTTAAAGACGACCGAAAACTTTTTAACGACTTCGAGCGCGGCAGCTAATGCGTTCTTTCGTCAGCGTCCATCCGGACACTGTGCAGTGGTACTGACATTCGATGAAGTCTCACGCCGCCAAGAAGGAGCGCTCGCCTTGACGTTGAAGCCACTTGAAACCCCATGCGCTCATACAGTGCCTGCGCACGCACATTTGCAGCATCGACATCCAGCGCAACAGAATTGCAGCCTTCGGCAGTAGCTTTGGCGATGGCATCCATCAGCAGGGCATGGCCAACACCGCCTCCCCGTGCGCCCGGTACCACCGCAATTGCTTGTAGGTACCACTCCCCGGGGGAATGGCGACCAAGCCCGCTGAAGAACAGAGGGGCGAGCAGTACTACTGCTGCGGCCCTGACAGCCATCAGGCCGGCGGCTCTCGTGAGTTCGCTGTCGGCGGATGGCGTGCCGGATGGCCAGCCCTGGTAGAAGCCCTGCAGTTGGCCATCGACTGTGGCACACACCGCATGCTGGTACGAAAGCTGGTGCCCCGGCTGCGCCACCACGGAAGCCAGAATCGCTTTGCTGCTGCTGCCGTACATCTTTGAGAATAGGCCACCAGCAGCCTCATCGATGCCCCAAGCCAAGAACTCGGCATCTTGAGGACGTGCGGGTCGTAGTTCGAATAGACCGTTCATGTGTCGCTCCGTTAGGCGTTCGGATTCCTGGAATTGAGCAAATCGAAGGCGACATCCCGTTTCTGAGCTGGGAACTGCGCGTCGACGAGCATGTCTTCTGTGTCCTGAAAGTGCACTGGATGCAGAATGATGCCGCGCATCGGGCCGACAAAAGCGTAGTTGTTCCGCTCGTCCCACGCGCCTCTGGCGCTGAAACCGATATGTAACGCATAGGGCGCGCCCTTCTGGATAAACGTCGCCAGTTCACAGGCTGGCAGTTCTCGTACCGTGAATGGTTGACCGTCACGGGTTTGCAGCGGTGGAGGAGAGTCTATTTTCAGGATGCGCCCGATTTCCATATTAAAGTCGTCGGTAGCTGTTCCATCGGCGTGCAGAATGCCCATGAAATTGCCGTACCTGTTTTCACTATTTTCCATCAGCAAGCGTGTCACGGTGTTCCACTGCTGCAAATTGGACTCCCAATCCGATGAAGTCGTGCGTATCCCGATGTACTTCGTGGCGGGAACATGTTTGACGACCACATCATGGGTTCGTTGACCTTGTTCCCGAATCTGCTTCAAGTGCGAATGCGGCGCATCACTGCCATTGAGCGCCCCGGCGTTGTTCGCCCCGGTCAATCTCTGCGTTTCCAGGACAAATAGATTCTCCAATTCAATGCGTCCGCCGCCGATTAATCCTTCAGTCCAGACCTCAATTAGCGCTTCCACCACCACCTGCACCTCGCGGTTCTTCAGCCGCGTGCGCCGCCCGATTTCGCGGATCATCGCGCTACAGCCCCTTCGGCCTGCTGCCGTCATCGCAGGGTGTGTTTGGCTACGGCATCAACACCCGCTCGTACTGGTACTACGACGATCTGTCAACCCTGGTGCGCCTGCTGGATGAGGGTAAGATCAAGCCGATCATCGCCGCTCGGTTCGCGCTGCAAGAAGCCATCCGCGCTCACGAACTCTTGGGAAGGGGGGCGTGCAAGGCAAGGTCGTGTTGGTGAACACGGGCGCTGGACGATAAAGGTACCCACTGTGCTATTATGATACAGCACTATGGATGAATGCTCAGATTATTCCTCGCCAGGATTTGCGCACACCCAACGCAAGGCAGCGGCAGTGTGGTGATACTGTGATGCGGCACAAACCTGTACACCCGTCCTGGCAGATTTCGCTTGGCGCACACCATCATCACTGGTTTATAATTGCGCTATCCGCGCACAACCTTTTGTACAGACTCTTGGGCACTTACACCATAAGGAATTTACGTTCATGGTATCTCAGGCAGTTACCCCGCAAAGCGAAGATTTCTCGAAGTGGTACAACGAAATCGTGTACCGCGCGGATCTCGCAGCGCCGTCGCCAGTTCGTGGTTGCATCATTATCAAGCCTTACGGCTATGAAATCTGGGAGGCGGTGCGCAACGGGCTGGATCGCCGCTTCAAGGCGACCGGCCATCAGAATGCTTACTTTCCGCTGTTCATTCCTGAAAGTTATCTGAAACGCGAGGCACAGCATGTCGAAGGTTTCAGCCCGGAACTGGCAGTTGTTACCCATGCAGGCGGCAAACAACTGGAAGAACCGCTGGTGGTGCGGCCCACCTCAGAAACCATCATCGGCGAAGCGTTCAGCCAGTGGATACAGTCCTACCGCGATCTGCCGCTGCTGCTGAACCAGTGGGCGAATGTGGTGCGCTGGGAATTGCGTACGCGGCCATTCCTGCGCACCACAGAGTTTCTGTGGCAGGAAGGTCACACGGCTCATGCCACCGAAGATGAGGCCGAAGCCGAAACCATGCAGATGCTGGATGTGTATGCCGATTTTGCCATCAACGAGGCGGCGATACCGGTCATCAAAGGCCGCAAGAGCGAAACCGAGAAATTCGCCGGGGCGCTGCGCACTTACACCATTGAGGCCATGATGCGCGATAAACGCGCCCTTCAGTCCGGCACCAGCCATAATCTGGGGCAGAACTTTGCCAAAGCCTTTAATATCAAGTATCTGTCCCGCGCCAATACCGAGGAATTCTGCTGGACGACCTCGTGGGGCTTAAGTACCCGGATGGTTGGCGCAATCGTGATGGCACATGGGGACGACAAAGGGCTGCGTTTGCCACCGCGTGTTGCGCCGATTCAGGTTGTCATTATTCCTATTTATAAGACCGATGAAGAGCATACCCGCGTGATGCAAACCATCACCGCGCTGGCTGAACTGCTGCGGCAGGGTGGCGTGCGGGTGCACATCGATGACCGCGACGACTCCCCCGGGTTCAAGTTTAACGACTGGGAAATGCGCGGGGTGCCGGTGCGTATGGAGATAGGCCCCAAAGATATCGACAAGCACAGCGTCGTGCTGGCTAGGCGCGATATCCCAGGCAAGGAGGGTAAGCAGTTCGTCTCCCAGGACGGGCTGTTGGACAGCGTGAAGACCCTGCTGGACGCCGTGCAGGCTAATCTGCTGGAGGATGCCCGGCAGTTCCGCGACTCTAACATTACTGACACAACCACTTACGACGAATTGCGCGCCGTAATTGATGCTGGGGGATGGGCGCGTGGATGGTGGGCCGGGTCCAATGAGGATGAACGCCGGGTGAAAGATGAAACCGGCGCAACTATACGCTGTTTCCCCCTGGAGCAGCCTGGCGGTGAGGGGCCGTGTTTGCTCACAGGGCAACGGTCTGAGCGTGTGGCGTTGTTTGCCAAAGCGTATTAGGTCAGCCAATGATGCCGCAGATTGTGGTGTGTGTGGCGCGATTGTACAGAAATCGTTAGCGGGGTATATGCGCAATGACCAACAGCGAGTATAGTTGAGTGGACAAGCAATCTTTCTCGGATGGACTTATGTCGGCAATCAATGACCCGAATGCAGTACGCCGCCAGTACGCCACAGACGAACACATTCGTATCCGCCAGGATATTCATGACCGTTACACGGTGCCCAGGATCAATTTTGTCAACTGGGCGCTGAGCTGTGTGACCTGGCGTGGTGATGAACGTGTGCTGGACGTTGGCTGTGGAACCGGCAGCTATTATTCGCCGCTCTTGGAATATTTTGGAAAGAATATCGCCTATCATGGTGTTGACCTTTCCACAGGAATGCTCACACGCCATCATGCTTACAGTAACCGTCCCCTGACGCAGGGCGATGCCCAACGGCTTCCCTATGCTGACGGTTCCTTTGATCTGGTCATGGCAAATCATATGCTCTACCACGTCCCGAATATTGATTTGGCTCTACAGGAAACGCGGCGTGTCCTTCGCCCTGGGGGTGTGCTGATGATCGCCACCAACAGCCAGCATACTATGCCAGAGCTTCAGGTGCTCATGCGCCGCGCCATCATCCTCTTAACGCGCTCGAATGCTTCTCAGGTACAGCCACCGCAGGCTTCCAGCGAGTTGTTTTCGCTGGAAAGCGGCGTGAAGCATCTGGCCCGGCATTTCTATGCCGTTGTGCGCCACGATCTGCCCAGTGCGCTTGTGTTCAAAGAGATCGAGCCGCTGATGGCCTATCTTGAAAGCACGCGTGACCTGCGCGAACCGCAGCTCCCTACGGATGTGTCTTGGGATGATGTGATGGTCATCATGCGCCAGCAGGTCATGCATCTGATCAATCATCTGGGCGAACTGGTGATTAACAAATTGATGGGTGTCCTCGTGGCAACCAATCAGGGCGACTTTATTCACGAGTTCATACAGTACCGGGAAAGATATCAGCAGGAGTCGTAATCCTGAAGCTGCCGGGAGGGGGGCTGTGCACCACCCTTCCCGTCCTCAGGCGTAACTTCTCCATTGACACACCCCCGGTGTGGCATATACAATCCGCGTCGCTTCACGGATTGGGTGAACTTGCGAAAAAGCGTCTTGAAGTTGAATACCCCCATGTGGTAAACTATCCTTCAATACGCCGTCGTAGCTCAATCGGCAGAGCACCTCTCTTGTAAAGAGGATGTTATGGGTTCGAGTCCCATCGACGGCTAAGCAGCTCTGCCTGCTGGTCTTAACAACCAAATCACACATGGGTCGGTGTCCCGAGCGGCAAAGGGGTCTGACTGTAAATCAGATGGCGATAGCCTTCGCAGGTTCGAGTCCTGCCCGGCCCACTTGAAATG
>CAZQIJ010000006.1:0-33457 GCA_964592955.1 uncultured Anaerolineaceae bacterium | reverse complement strand
GTTGCTAGCCAGGGCCCCTGGCACCCCGACTTTGCAAAAGCCCTGTACGCACTAGTGCAGGAACATGGTAAACGCATTGAATGATCGGTTGGTTTTGTGCTTCAGCAGACACGGCGACATGCAACGTTTTCAGGCTGATTCTGCACTAGCGAAAGATGCCCTATTCTGCGTTGGCGCGTGGTAGAATACACAGTCGAATGAGGCAGCCCTGCCACCCGCCACATCCACGCAGAACCGCAGATCCTCGCATCGCGCCACGAAGGGCTTGCCGAAATGCTTATCCTGTTTTATATCGCAAAGAGCCGCGAATAATGAACACATCCACGCAGAGGCTACATCGAACGCGCTTAAGCGCGCCCCGATCCGGTGAAACCTGGTGGCTGAGCAGTCCAGACAGCACACCGATCCCGGCAGAAGTTCCGGGGAGTGTGCATCCTGACCTGCTGGCAGCCGGTGCCCTGGAAGACCCCTACTACCGGGATAACGAACGCCTGCAGTTCTGGATTGGCGAAACAGACTGGACATACCACCGCGCGTTTACCGTTACAGAAGCGATGGTCAGCGCAGCGCGCGTACTGCTGCGCTGTCATGGCCTGGATACGCTGGCCACGATTCGCATCAATGGCAGTGCGGTGGGCAGTGCAGACAATATGTTTCGCACCTGGGAGTTTGACGTTAAGCCCTATCTACTGGCAGGCGAAAACCGCATCGAAATCACGCTGGCAGCGCCCATGCCATACCTGCGCGAAGCAGAACGCGAGAACGGCGTCTGCTATGCCTGGAGCGTGGGCGATCACCGCCTGAACAGCGGCGCATGGATACGCAAGTCTCCGTGTAACTTCGGGTGGGACTGGGGGCCGAAACTGGTTACCTCCGGGATCTGGCGCGACATCGACCTGGTCGCATTCAGCGAAGCCCGTCTTACCGACATCGCGTTCACGCAGGATCACACGCAGGCAGGGCGTGTGCTGCTCACCATACACGGGCAGGCGGAGGTGGTGGGCAGCAGCGTGCTTAACGTCGCCGTTGACCTGATGCTGGACGATATACCCGTCGCGGGAGCCCGCGCAGCGCTCGTGGACGGGGCATGGTCATGCACGCTGGAAGTTGAGGATCCGCAGTTATGGTGGATCAACGGCCTGGGCGGGCAGCCACTCTACACGGTACACACCCGCCTGATGGTGGGCGACACCGAAATCGACAGCGACCAGCGCCACATCGGGCTGCGCGTGCTGCGCCTGGAACGCCAACCGGACACCTGGGGCGAGTCTTTCACATTTTCCATCAACGGCGTGCCGTTTTTCGCCAAAGGCGCAAACTGGATCCCGGCGGATTCGTTCCCGGCGCGGCTCTCCGAGGCAGATTACGAAGGGTTGATTGCTTCTGCGGCAGAAGCGCACATGAACATGCTGCGCGTTTGGGGGGGCGGGATCTACGAAAGCGATGCCTTCTATGATCTGTGTGATCGCTATGGGATCGCGGTGTGGCAGGATTTTATGTTCGCATGCGGCACTTATCCCGCCGATAACGACGCATTCATGGAAAATGTGCGCGCAGAGGCCGAAGACAACGTCCGCCGCCTGCGCCACCACGCGGCGCTGGCACTGTGGTGCGGCAATAACGAAATCGAGCAGGGATTGGTCGCCACAGCGCGCACCGAGACCACCATGAGCTGGGACGATTACAGCCGGTTGTTTGATGCCCTGCTGCCGTCCATTACCCGCGCGCTCGATCCGCAGCGCGATTACTGGCCCGGCAGCCCACACAGCCCCTGCGATGACCGCGAGTTCTGGTTCAACCCGACCTGCGGCGACACGCACCTGTGGGGCGTGTGGCACGCCAAAGAACCCCTGGAATGGTACCGGCTGAGCGGGCACCGTTTCGTCAGTGAGTTTGGCTTTCAGTCGTTCCCAGAGCCCAGCATCATCAGGACCTTCACACTGCCTGAAGACCGCGCCCTCGAAAGCCCCGTGATGACCTACCACCAGCGCAGCGGTATCGGTAACACCACCATCATGTACTATATGCGCGATTGGTTCCGTGAACCAACCACGTTCGAGGCTGCCGTCTGGATGAGCCAGATTCTTCAGGGGTTCTTCATGAAGTATGCCATTGAACACTGGCGGCGCAGCATGCCGCAAACCATGGGCACGCTCTACTGGCAGTTGAATGATCTGTGGCCTGCCCCAAGCTGGTCCTCGCTGGATTATCGCGGCAACTGGAAAGCCCTGCACTACATGGCGAAGCGCTTCTATGCGCCGCTGCTCATTTCTGCGGTGGAAGATGCGCAGCAGCGCACCATGACTGTATATGTCACCAATGACCACCTGCACCCGGTATCCGGGACTGTTACAGCCGTGCTGATGACCCCCCAGGGAGACACCCTGCATACATGGGAAATGGCCATAGAAGCCGCCGCAAACGCCAGCACACAGGCTGCGGTTGTGGATTGTGCGCCATACGACTCTGGTCACGCCATCCTGTGGTTGGCCCTAAGGGTGGGCGGCGAAGTTGTTTCACGCGATGTGGCGATTTTCGCCCGTTTCAAAGACCTGGACCTGCCCGCACCAGCGATCCAACTCACGGAAACGGGCCGGGATGATGAAGGCGTCACGCTGGCACTGCGCAGTGACGTTCCCGCGCTGTGGGTATGGCTGGAACACCCTGAACATCCTGTGCGCTTCTCGGACAATTTCTTCCACCTGATGCCAGGGGATGTTTACACCGTGCGCGCACCTGCCGGAACAGATGCCGCCGCAGTGCGGGTGTGGACGCTCACCGATACCTACGCAGGACTCTAAAGTTCAGCCACCAGACCTCACCCGGCATACCTGCGCCAGTGGGATGTGACCAGCGGTGAGGTCTGATGCGTCACTGTTACTGGTGAATACCGCATTCGGTCTTGGCGCTGTTCACCCAGCGGCCTGAACGCTCGTTGGTTTCGCCCGGCTTCACCGGCTGTGTACACACATTGGTCGCGCAGCCAATGCTGGGGTATCCCTGGTCATGCAGTTTGTTGTACGGGAGTTCGTGGACGCGAATATACGTCCAGATCATAGGCCCCGTCCAGTTGGCAAACGGTACCAGCTTAAGGCGATCTGCCTTCTGGCTCACAATCTGAATGTTTGCGCGCCCGCTCTGGTCGCGCCGCAGTCCTGATATCCAGGCCGTATATCCCTGAAGTGCTGCTTCCAGCGGCACAACCTTGCGCAGGTTACAGCATAAATCGGGATTGCGCTCCCACAGGGCCGGGCCATAGGTTTCCGCCTGCGCTTCGACCGTTTGCGCGGGTTTGATGCGCGTCAGGTTCAGGTTAAACCGCTGTTCAACCTCAGCCATCAGCGCATAGGTTTCGGGAAACAGCAGCCCGGTGTCCAGTGTCAGAACAGGGACGCGCAGCCCCATCTCATACAGCATGTGTAAGGTCACAATCCCTGTGGGCTGAAAACTGGTGACAACCGCCAGCGTTTCATCAAGGCCTTCCACCGCCCAGCGCAGAATCGCGGCGGGGTCGGCGGTTTCCAGTTCGCGGTTCAGTCTGGCTGTGTCGATCATACTTCGAGCCTCTGGTCATTAATCACGGAGTCAGTGCAGGTTCCAAAGTCAGCAGGCAGCGCAGCACCCGTCGCCGCTGTACACCGCAGGATGTTCTGGTCTGGCAGAAAATCAGATCGCGCGATGATACCCTGTGATGCCTGGGGCACACGAACCGAATAATCCACTGCTGACGTGCTTAGAAACCCTGAAGTCGGGCACACGTCACGCAACCACATGGTGTCCTTCTATTGAACCCCGCCAGGCCGAGTAATTGCGTAAAGATTGGGGAAAAGCTCAGGTGAGTCGTATGGGGGAAGCGATCCCGGTGCCACCAGACCTGCTGTTGGAGGATAATGTATTCACAGGGGACTGCGGTGGCAGTCCCCCCCCCAACAGCGCGGCCATTTGCAGAGTGGGCTGCTTGCTTACGCCTGCTGGTCGGCGTTGCGTTCGCCGCGTGTCCCTTTGCGCAGCGCAGGCACCCGCGCGAAGATCCGTGTGAAGTGCGCCAGCCGTTCGCGCGAAGGATGGTTCAGCCACTCCGGGGAAAAACGCCATGACCAGTTGCCCTGTTCGACGCCAGGCGTATTCATGCGCGTATCTGAGCCAAAACCAAGCACATCCTGCAGCGGTGCAATAAACGTGTGCGCCACAGACATCATGCCCAGGCGAATCATCTCCCAGTGGGGTTCGCCCATGTCGTGGTCAATGTAGGACTGGAAGTAGGCGCGTTCACCCTCTGTTCCCTCGCCCATCCACCAACCCAACACCGTGTTGTTGTCGTGCGTGCCTGTATAAACCACGCAGTTGCTGGTCGTGTAATTGTGCGGCAGGAATTCGTTATCCGGGTCGCTCCAGCCAAACTGCAGAACCTTCATCCCCGGCAGCCCCAGGGCGTCGCGCAGCTTTTCAACCTCAACCGTAATTTCGCCCAGATCTTCGGCAATAATCGGCAGTTCGCCCAGGGCTTCCTTGAGGGCATGGAAGAAATCGACGTTGGGGCCTTTCACCCATTCGCCATCCACCGCAGTACGCGCTTCATTAACCGGGATTTCCCAGTAATCCTCAAACGCGCGGAAGTGATCAATGCGCACCAGGTCAACCATTTCCAGGATGGCGCGCATCCGGTCAATCCACCAGCGGTAGCCGTCTGCCTTGATGAGATCCCACTTGTAGAGCGGGTTGCCCCAGTACTGGCCCGTGATGCTGAAATAATCCGGTGGTACCCCCGCGACCGTCGTCGGCTTGCCACGTTCGTCCAGCGTGAACAAGTGCCGGTTGGCCCACACATCGCTGCTGTCGTGCGCCACGAAAATCGGCAGATCGCCGATGATGCGAATACCGCGCGCGTTGGCGTAGGTCTTCAGATCATCCCACTGGGCGAAAAACAGCCACTGGCGAAAGCAGTATTTGTCAATTTCGCCAGCAAGACGTTCGCGCGCAGCCTTCAACGCGTCTGGACGTGCCAGGGCCAGTTCTTCAGGCCATTCGACCCATGCGCGCTGTCCGTTTTCCATTTTGAGCGCGATAAACAGCGCGTAATCGTTAAGCCAGTAGGCGTTTTTCTCGCACCATCCTGTGAATGCGGCTTTGTAGCCCGCATTCGCGGAGGCCGTAAACCGTTCGTAAGCCTGCGTGAGCATACGGTTGTGAAAATCGATGACCGGCCCGTAATCGACGCGATAATCCGGGAATTCCGGCATCCCGGCCACATCTGCTTCGGTGAGCCAGCCGAGTTCAATCAGTTTGTCCAGGCTGATGAGGTTGGCATTGCCTGCAAAGGCCGAAAGCGCCTGGTAGGGCGAATCGCCGTAACTGGTGGGACCCAACGGCAGCACCTGCCAGTAGGTCTGCCCGGCGGCCTGCAGGTAATCCACAAAATGATAGGCATGCTTTCCCAGATCACCTATACCGTATCGGCCTGGCAGCGAGGTGGGATGCAGCAAAATACCACTGGCACGAGGGAATAACATAGATTTTTACCTCTTGTGTGTGCACCGTTCACATCAGAAAGCGCATAACGGCAGCGCAAAAGCCGCCAGCAACACTGCCTTGTATAGATCAGAAAGACCCAAACCGCAACCGCCAGGGGCTGCTAGCCATCACAGGTCAGACCGGGCGCGCCAGGATGATCATGCGTTCGCTGCCATCGGCGTAATCTCCATAGGCCATATCGCCGTACACAGCATCCACTTCGAACCCAGCCAGGGCCAGCAGCGCGCGCAGCTCGTTGTAGAAATAGTAATACAGCACCAGCGGCGCGAATGTCCGCTTCATCGTACCGTCACCGGTAATCTCATCATAGATCCAGGTGACGCGCAAAAGCTGCTCGGTGCGATCCAGATAGCTCACAGACTGCTGCATCACCAGGTGACCCGTTTCAGGTTCGAGGAACGTGCGATCCAGGATCAGCGCTTCGGTATCCTGTGTGGCAAACACCTCCCCTGCATTGGGCAGGTCAAGCACCAGCAGGCCGTCATCCATCGTCCAGGTACGCAGCCGTTTCAGCAACGCAAGCTGTGTTTCCTGTTCGTGGAAGTGCATCAGACCGTTATAGGGCACCAGGGTCAGCTTGAACTGGTGGCGCATGTCATAGGTCAGCACATCGCCATGATGCAGCGTGATTTTTTCCCGCAGATTTCCCTGAGACTTGAGCCGCTCTTCGGCAATTTCCAGCATCGCGGGTTCATTATCGATGCCGTGTATCTCATAACCGGCGCTGGCGATGGGAAACAGAACCCGTCCGGTGCCGGCCCCCACATCCAGAAGCGGGCCACCGAACTCTTCGGCCAGATCCAGGTAGAAGGGGATGTCGTCAGTTTTATCGGTATTTTCGGCGTCGTAGTAGCGCGCGATGGTGGCATAAAATCCGGGCATGGTGTCCGTTATCCTTGGTCAGCGTTGGTCAGGGTTGGGTTCACGCGAAATAAAGGCATGAACCGCTTGCAGGTGGGGTTCCGCCGCCCAAAGGGGCGGAAAAAGGTCGCGCTCTACTGTCAGCGCTGCATCATAAGGCTGCGTAAGGCCAGCCTGCAGAAGCGCCTTGATGGCGCGCACGACCTCAGGCGGTGCGCTGGCCACCTCACGGGCAAACTCCAGCGCATGGTGGAGGGTGGTGCCGTGCGGCACAATACGGTTCACCAGGCCCAGCGCCAGCACTTCGTCGGCCTTCATGGCACGCCCTTGCAGCAGAATTTCCATGGCGCGTGCATATCCAACGACGCGCAGCAGCCGCTGCCCCGCTCCCCAACCGGGTGTGAGTGCCATTTTGATCTGCACAAACCCCATGCGCACCGTGTCGTCTGCAAAACGCAGGTCACAGGCCAGCGCAATTTCGCTGCCGCCACCCAAGGCATAGCCATTAATCGCCGCGATGACAGGCACCGGTAGCCGTTCCAATGCCAGCAGCGCGTCCCCCATCAGCGAGATAAAAGCACGTGCGTCGGCTTCTGAAGGATACTGGCTCAGCTCACCCAGGTCGCCCCCGCTGCAAAAGGCGGCCTGCCCTGCCCCGGTGATAATGACCGCCCGCAGGCTGCTTTCGGCAGACAGCCGTGCAATGTGCACGGCAAACGCCCGCATCGTCTCCAGGTTAAGCGCGTTGCGCACCTGAGGACGGTTAAACGTAAGCACGGCGATCCCGTTGCCGACTGGTTCGTAAAGCAGCGTTTGGTCATTCATGCGGCAGAGTTTACCGCGTTTACCGGGGATACGATAGGGTGGCTGCTGGCCGCGGTGCATGGGAAAACTGTGAGGATTTTTTTCGTGGCGGTCAGCGTAATTGTGTCTATAATGTTCCTCGATCCAGGGAGTGTTAGTTTAATCGAATTCTGGTGAGATGGGCGATGTCACATGGTTACTTACGTAAGGCCGGATACCAGTCTGCTCTATTGGGACAAAGTCGCGGATGGCACAACACTGCTCTTAATCAGCAGTGACCAGGCAACGCGCAGCGCGTTGGCTGCCGCGCTGGGCGAAGACCACTACCAGGTGGTGGAATGCTTCAGCGGTGAAGAAGCGCTTGATCATTTTCGGTATCATGATGATTACACCATGATCCTCGTGGATGACAGCCTGCCTGGGCTTTCCGGGTATGAAACGTGCCGCCTCTTGCGGCAGCACGCCCCATCAGCCATGATCCTGCTGCTGGTCAGCAGCGCCCATGACGACTATGCCGTGCAGTTGGCGTTTGAGGTGGGGGCTACCGATTACCTTGCAAAGCCCATTCGTACCGTCGTCGCCCGCCACCGCATCCAGCAGCTCATCAGTTTGCGGGCAGCAGAAAGCGCGCTGCGCATCAACGAAGAACGGTACCGCAGCATCGCGCGTCTGGCTGCCGACTATGCCTATGAAATTGCATTGTTCCCGAACGGTGCAACGGAAGGGATAACCCAAGGGATAACCGACGTGGCAATGGAACTCGTTTGGGTTACCCGAAGTTTTCAGGACATCACGGGCTATGCCCCCCAGGAAATTGCAGAGACAGGTTGGGTGTATCTTATTCATCCAGACGACTTCTACATCGCGCAGGCGCGCCTGAACAAACTCATGGCAGGGTTGGCGGATGTCAGCGAATTTCGCATCGTCACAAGAAGCGGGGATGTGGTTTGGGTGCGCGACCGGGCGCAGCCCGTGGCAATGGCTCAGGACGGCCAGCGGATGCGTGTCTATGGTGTCGCGGAAGACATCACACAGGAACGCGCCATCGCCGAAGACCGCGAACAATTAGTCCGCAAACTGCAGGCCGCGGTGCGCCAGCAGGAAGAAACCAACGCCATACTCGATACGTTCTTCGCGTCTGCGCCGGTGGGGCTGGCGCTCTTTGACACCGAAGTCCGCTTTCGCCGCCTGAATCAGGCACTGGCGGATATCAACGGTATGCCCATCAAGGCACATCTGGGCAATACCCCCTATGACCTGCTGCCGAACGTTGATGTTGAAGGTACAGCAACGATGTTCCAGCGGGTACTGGAAACTGGCGAACCGGTCATGTTTGAGACCAGCGGTTGGACGCACAGCGAACCTGGCAAGATGCATTACTGGCTGGCCAGCTATTACCCTATCCGTCTGCGCGATGAGGTGCTGGGGGTCGGCGCGGTGGTACTGGATATCACGCCGCGCAAAGAGGCAGAAAGAGCGATCACTGCCAGCGAGCAGCATCTGCGCCGTGTGCTGGATAGTGTTGTGGCATTTGTCGGCGTGCTGAAGCCGGATGGGACGCTTATCGAAGCGAATCGCCCGGCGTTGGAAGCGGCAGGGTTACGTGCAGACCAGGTGTTGGACAGACCTTTCGAGGACACCTACTGGTGGGAATACTCGCCAGAAATCCAGCAGCAGCTCCGTGACGCCATAAAGCGGGCAGCGCAGGGTGAAGTGTCGCGCTACGACGTGCAGGTACGGGTGGGTGATAACCACTTCATGGTCATCGATTTTATGCTGGCCCCGATGACGGATGACAGCGGCCACATCACTCATCTGATCCCGTCGGCCACCGACATCACCGAGCGCAAGTCTGTTGAAGAAGCACTGCGCCTAAGCGGAGAGCGCTTTCGTACTGCCCTTAAGAGTGCGCCGGTGTTCGTCTTCACCCAGGATCTCAACCAGCGCTACACATGGCTGGACTCGCCGGTTTCTGGCTTTGGCACCGATAACCTCATTGGCAAAACTGACTTTGACCTGCTGGAGCGGTCAGACGAAGCCGAACTGCTGGCCTCCATGAAACGTCATGTGATGGAGTTCGGTGTGGGGCTGCGCGATGAAGTCAGCCTGCATTTTGGCGGGCAGCAGCACTATTTTGATATGACCATCGAACCGCTGTCCGATATATACGGCAATATCAGCGGCACAACCTGCGCCGCCATCGATATCACACAGCGCAAGCATGATCAGGAAACGCTGAGGCACCAGGCGGCAGAACTGCGGGCCCGCAATGAAGAACTGGACGCATTCGCCTATACCGTGGCACATGACCTGAAGAACCCTATCGCCACCATGATGGGATTCGCCAGCCTGATGCAAACCTACCACAGCATGATGAGCAGCGAGGAAATTCAGGAGTACATCAAGCTCATTATGGAAGGCGGTTATAAGCTGCGGTCCATCATCGATTCGCTGCTGCTGCTGGCTGGGGTTAACAAGCTGGACCGTCCAGACATCGAGCGGTTGGATATGGATACCGTCGTTGACGGTGCCCGAAGCCGCCTTCTGGGGCTTATCGAAGAGACCAATGCAGAAATCATTTTGCCAGAGACCTGGCCCATCGCCTTTGGGTATGCGCCCTGGGTTGAAGAAGTGGTGACCAATTATCTGAGCAATGCCCTGAAATACGGTGGAACCCCGCCGCGCATAGAGTTCGGCGGTGAAAAGAACGGGAGGTGCGTGCGCTTCTGGGTGCGCGATAACGGCGGCGGGCTGACCCCTGAAGAGCAGGCAAAAGTGTTTACACCGTTTACCCGTCTCAGTCAGGTGAAAATCGAGGGGCATGGCCTGGGATTGTCGATCGTCGAACGCATCATCACCCGGCTGGGGGGCGAAGTGGGTGTAGAAAGCGAAAAAGGCAGCGGCTGCACCTTCTACTTTACCCTGCCGCTGCGCCGCAGCTAGCGCCCTGGCCGAACCGCGCTGCGCAAACGTAGGCCAAAGACCTGGGTATGTGACGGACGTGCGGGGGCATGTCCGTTTGGGTTTTCCTGCTGCGCTGTTCGGTCGAGGACATCGCGTGCCCTATAGTACTTACAAAAAGT
This sequence comes from uncultured Anaerolineaceae bacterium, assembly GCA_964592955.1. GTDB lineage: Bacteria > Chloroflexota > Anaerolineae > Aggregatilineales > Phototrophicaceae > CAZQIJ01. The sequence continues at coordinate 23,177 of CAZQIJ010000006.1, read as the reverse complement.
AAGTTTCCCTGGCGCTGCGGCGTCAGTCTCTGTAGATCACCTTACGCAGATGAGCAGCAGGCCACAGTACATCACCAACTAACTGCTGGCAGCCGGGCAAGGCACCAGTCCGCCAGGTGAATGCCTTCGCCCACGAGATTCGTGCCAGCGGAACGGAAATCCCGCCCGCGTGAGGCCGATGCGCTCCAACCGGCATCGCAAATTCGTGATCGTCACCATAAGGGATGAGGAGACCCAAAGATGGACGAGACCATGAACCTGATTAACCGTTTGGCCAATGAACGGCTGAAGCTCTATATACAGGCAGGGCGTCAGCAGCTCAACCAACCCCAGAAAGAACGTGTCGCACAGATCACCAACGAGCTGGCCATCCTTTGGGATCGTCACCGGCGCGAACTGGCAGATCTGACCTGGGCACACACGCGGCGCGGCTATTCAGCGCGGGTTGCCTGAGCAGCGGACGGACAGCGGCCTGGGCAGCAGCAGAAACTGCCCCAGGCCGCCCAGTTCCCACACCGCCTTCACAGCATCGCGGCCAGCACCGCAATGACTATGCTCAGTATCCCCAGCGTGATGTAGACAGCTCGCGTCGTCTGGTAGCCCAGGACTTCGCCCGCAATGCGTACCTGTGTGGCATGGCGAAATTCTGACCAGTCAAACAGTGCGGCGCTAACGGCAGCCGCTCCGCAAAAGACAACGAAACCGGTAATCAACAGCGTCATAACGTCCATAAGCGAAGACCTCTGTGAACAAGCGCACAGAGGTCAGTGTACGGTGATTTCAATCGTTATGTTACGACGGATTTCTTAATGCTTCTCATGCGCCCAGTTCAGCCATCAGCTCCGCCATGCGGTTTTTGAAGACGTAACGGTGTACCAGATCGCTCAGGCGCGCCCGCAGCACATCGCTGATACCCGGCAGCAAAAACCCAAGCCCACCCAGGATCACATCGCGGTAGCGAAAACGCACCGAGTCTGCGATGATGCTGGCCACATATTCCGCAGAGTCGAAGTAGAAAAACGGCGGCACCATCCCCAACTGACGCATATTATCGTGGCTGACATCACGCGTCATTTCAGTGATCGTCCAGCCCGGCATCACGATGGAAACGAAGATATCGTCCTTCCAGAGCTCGCGCCGCAGGGCAAACGAGAACGCGTTGACTGCGGCTTTGGTCGCGCCATAGGTGGACATCCCGGCAGCAGCCGTAAAGCTGGCCGTGCTTGAGACGTTGACGATATGCCCGCTGTGCTGCTGCTTCATGTGCGGCAGTACAAGCCTGGTCAGGTTAACGAGGCCAAAGTAGTTGATCTCCATGAGGCGTCGCGCTTCGCCGGGATCCTGGTCGATGAACTCCCCACCGGAGCTGATACCGGCGTTATTGACCAGAATATCGATCCGCCCGAACGCGCGCAGCGTGCTCTCGACAATGCGCTGCAAATCTGCCTCAACGGAAACGTCCGCTGCAATGGTCAGTACCGGATTGCCATACTGGGCAAGCTCTGTTTTCAGCGCTTCCAACAGTTCCGCCCGGCGCGCTATAACAACCACTTTACAACCGTATGCGCAAAACGTATGTGCCGCAGCTTTGCCGATGCCGGCAGAGGCCCCCGTCAGAATCACGACTTTGTCCTGAAGCATGACCGGTTCCGCTCTTCGCGTATACTGCTGCCATGCCCATGCCAATAACGCTACCGTACCGCCCAATCTTATCCAGTGCTTCATGCATGTCTCCAGCGCGCTTAAAATCCCTTGTGTACTTTACCCCTTATGTCATAATCAAGCCAACTGCAATTCAGCTCAGGAGGGAGCGATGGACGACACAAGTACAACGATGACTCAGGGTGACCTGCTGGCACACATCCGCGACAGCCGCGCGGCCTTTGCGGCGTTTTGGGCAGGGTTGGGCGATGCGCAGATGACCCAGCGCCCCGGCCCGCAGCCTGATTGGTCGGTAAAGGACCTCATGCTGCATATCGCCCATTGGGAAGGCTGGATGCTGGATAAAGTGCGCAGTCTGCTGAACAATAGCCAGCAACCCGAAATTCCTGATCTCGACGCGGAGAATGCCGAAATCTTCGCGCGTTACCAGGATACAGCGCTGAGCGATGCGCGCGCGATGTGGGTAGAGGGGTTGATCAAGTTACAGGCGGTTATCTCGAAGATCCCGACAGAAGTGCTCAATGATACGTCTCGTTTCGGAAGCAAGACGCTGCTCCAGCATATTCTTGACGATACCAGTGAGCACTATGCCGAACATACCGACGAACTGCGGTCCTATGCAGACCGCCTTTAGATCGCCTAAGGACGGCAGCGATGCGTGACAAAGGTGGACAACTGGCATCCCGGCAGGCGATGTGCGCCGGGGATGCAGCAGCGAGACGACCTCAGGGCAGGCTGTTTCACTCAATATAGCCGAGTGCGCGCAGGTTATCGAGGACCGCGTCGGTCACGATGTCACCGCCGAACCCCGTTTCGCCATCGGCACGCGCGGCCTGTGCCGCCTGGACGAAGCTGGTGATTCTGGTTTTCAGTTCGGTAACGACGGGAACCTGAGCAGCAGCCAGATCGTGCATTTCAGCGGGATCGCTGTCAACATCAAACAGGCCCTCCACGCGATCCCCAACCACCGCCAGTTTGTGCGACTGCGCATACACGCCGCGCCGTACCTGTGTCAGCGTCAGACGTTCAATGATCTTTGGGTTGCGGTGTCGCAAAACGCTGAGGAACGTTTGTGGGGGATACGCCTCGCTGAACGCGATGCCACCTTCGCTGTCCGGTTGGCAGTTGGTGGCACGCGCCAGAGATAACCCATCCACATCGGCATTCGGGTCGGCTTCGTCCAGCGGCGGTTTTACGCTGGCGGCCTGCAGCACGGTGTGGAAAATCCGCCGTGTAGAGACGTTGGTCTGCACCCGTTTGCCCACCGGGAAACGTTCGGGATAGTGGATGATGAGCGGAACATGGACGAGTTCCTGGTACACGACAAAACTGTGCCCGAAGAACGCATGATCGCCATGCCCTTCACCGTGATCGGCAGCAACAATCACCACCGTGTCGTTCAGCATACCAGTCTGGCGCATCACTTTCAGCAGGCGTCCCAGGTGACGATCCTGATGGGTCAGTTCCGCGTCGTAGAAGTCGTCAATGGCGGCGCGCTGCCAGTCGTCCAGGGGTTCATCTACCGGGCTGGCCCATCGCGCAGCGTCTGCATTAAAGCTGCTCATAAAGCGGTAAGCGCGACGATCCCGGCGCAGGTCAGGCGCGATGCGGTCGATGGCGTCCTGCGGTGGGCGATACGGCAGATGTGTGCCCATCAGGTTCAGGAAACTGAACAGCGGTTGGGTACTGGTCTGGCGGTGATGCTGCATGTACGCCATCAGGTCATTGATCGAGTTTTCGGTATGCCCCTTATAGTTGATCGTGCGCGTCCAGATGGGCGTAAGCAGGGGGTGCAGCGACAGCCTGAACAACCAGTCCTGCTGCGCGAACTGCTGGCTGACGCGGCGCGCGAAGTTCATCCAGCGGTGCGAAAGCGGCTGCGGCACCCCCCAGCGCCGCGTTGCAAACGGGCGGTTCGGGGCTGCGCCAGCGTAATTGTAGAAATGGTCAAAGCCGCGCTGCAGGCCGTTATTCAGCACACCGACCAGCGGGTTATTGCAGAAGCCGACTGTGTGATAGCCTGAAAGCTGAAGGATTTCGGCCAGCGTGGGATAACTGCCGGAAAGCTGGCCGGTGGCCTGTACCACCTGATGGGTGGACGGGTAGAGGCCGGTGAACATCGACGTGTGGGACGGAATCGTCCATTGCGCCGGGGCAACAGCGCGCTCAAACACCGTCGAGCGCGTCATAAAATCATCCAGTTCCGGGGATGTTTCTCGCCTGTAACCATAGCCAGACAGCCGGTCACGGCGCAGCGTATCCAGCACGACAAATAGAATGTTGGGTCGAGCCATTCCAAACCTCACGGTTAAATGCGCGTTAAGAGCATAGCATCAGGCCAGGAGGACGACAAGACACACCTTTATCCCCTGCCATCCACAGCGCATCAGCGCTGCTTGGGCTGCTGCTGGCCGCGCACCTCGGTAAAATCACGTTATCGACAATATCGCCTCTGAGTTAAGAAACTGTGATAAACGCTAGAGCGTTTTTGCGCTATATTCGTGGGTGATCCACTCACTAAAAGAGAACACTTCTACTAACAGAACTACCTGTAATTTGAGGAAAACGAAAAATGAATATCCCACAGACAGGCCGAAAACCTCTGCCGTTGTCGCCAGACGCAGTGCGCGAAATGCTGCGCAAGCGTCACCGCGAAGACCGTCTCGACCCGTTTGCCACTGATCCAGATGAGCACATCAGTGAACTGGGGAAGCTGGCAGTGCGCCGCAAAGACGTAAACGATCCATTTGCGCTGGGCGATATGTGCGCGCTGCGCAGCCTGACCGCAGATAACCGCCTCCTCATATTCTACGTCGGAAAAACCCTGCTCGCCTATCGTCGTGCCGCGCAGAGCGGTCAGAATGATGTTGACCGCAAACAGGCGCGCCGTGCCATTGATGACTACATCCAGTTTCTCATTGAGGTGGCGCGGCGCTTTCCTACCCGCCGCAACATCGCGGTTGCGCTGTGGGGGATTGCTGACGAAGGCGACACCCTTACGGGCCGTGTGGCAGAAGCCACAATCGCCGCCCTGCTTAATGCGTATCGCCGAGGCCGCCCGGACGAAAGCCCGGACGCTGCCGCCAAGCCGGGGTCCAGCAGCGGCGATTCGTCGCGCGCTTCTGGGGACGATGACGGCACAGCGGCAGATATCCGCCTGGATATGCTGAGCGATGTCTCGCAAACCATTATCGATGTGGGGCTGGACGAAAACGCCATTTCGCGCGAGGCCAGCGCCGTACAGCCGGTAAGCGAAACACGACACTATGACAGCAGCGTGTTTATGCGCAGCTCGCTGATTGAGGAATCGGAGGCGGATCACCAGCGCCGCCCAAGCAGCGACAGCGATCCATCGGTTATTGAAACGGCACCGGCACGCACGGGGGATGAGTTTCCGATCGGCGCACGCATTGAGACCAGCTATGAAGTGGTGGATGTGCGCTGGGGTGGCATGGGTGTGGTTTACCTGTGTTATGACCACGACCAGCGCGCGCCGGTTGCCATCAAGAGCTTCCAGAGCCGGTTCCTGGAAAATGACCGTGCCGTGAACCGCTTTGTCAACGAGGCCCTCACCTGGATTCGTCTGGAGAAACACCGTCACATTGTGCAGGCGCGCCTGGTGCGCAACATTAACGGCAGGCCGCACATCATCCTCGAACACGTCAGCGGGCCAGAGATGATGGGCGCAGACCTGCGCAGTTGGATCGAACGGCGCATCGATCTGCCCAAGGCGTTAGAGTTTGGCCTGCATATTTCGCTGGGGATGCAGCATGCCACGCAGCGCGTGCCCGGCCTGGTTCACCGCGATCTGAAACCGGCCAATATTCTGGTGACGCACGAGGGCATCGCCAAAGTGACCGATTTCGGCCTGGTGCGCTCGCTTGATCTGACCGACATCCCGCTGGCCGAAGGCGAAAGCAGCGACGATGAGAGCGTGAACCCTAATGACCGGCTGACGCGCGTGGGGGCTGTTGTGGGCACCGCGCCGTATATGTCCCCGGAGCAGTGCCAGTCACTGGAAGTGGACATGCGCTCTGATATCTATGCATTCGGCTGCCTGATGTATGAGATGCTGACCGGTCGCCACGTGTTTCGCGCACGCAAGTTCCCGGAATGGATTAAGGCGCATATCGGTGAGCAGCCGTTGTTTGACCCGCGCCATGTGCAGCGCATCCCGCAGAAACTTCAGGATCTTGTGCTGAACTGCCTGGCCAAAGACCCGGTGCAGCGTCCCAGAAACTGGGGCGACCTGGTGGAGCACCTCAGCGAAATCTACCAGGAAGTAACAGGGCAGTCGCTGGAGTTAGAAATTGTGGGCCCGGCGCTGGAAGTCCGCGAACTGATCGACAAAGGCTATTCGCTGACCGAGCTCTCGCGCTTTGACGAAGCGCTGGAAGCCTACGATCAGGCCATCGCGCTCAAGCCAGATCATGCCCAGGCCTGGGCGCGTAAGGGCCGCACACTGCGCCTGCTGGAACGCTATGAAGACGCGCTCATCTGCTATAACCGCGCGCTGGATATTGACCCGAAATTCGCCTGGGCCTGGAATGGCAAGGGAATCATCATGGAGCGTTTGGGCAGGCTGGAGCAAGCGCTGGAATGCTTCGACATTGCCCGCACGCTGAACCCGAATGACGTGTGGTACTGGTATAACCATGCAGACGCGCTGCAAACCCTGGGGCGTTACGAAGAAGCGATTCCGCTGCTGCAGCACGGCATCCAGTTAGATGCCGCACATCCCAACAGTTGGGGCAAACTGGGCCAGATCTACCGGCTGCAGCAGCGCTTTGAAGAAGCAGTGCAGGCCTATGAACATGCCATTCAGCTCGCGCCGAATTATGCCTGGGCGCACAACGGTAACGGGCTGGCGCTGAAGGCCCTGGGGCGTTCGCGCGATGCGCTGATGTGCTTTAAGCGTGCTGCGCGCTACCAGCCCAATGAAGTGTGGCACTGGTACAACCTTACGGAAATGCTGGTAGACCTGGGGCAGTACCACGACGCAGTACAGCCTGCGCAAGAGGCCACCCGCGTAGACCCCACGCATGCTTACAGTTGGTCGAAACTGGGCCAGGTGATGCGCTATATCGGCCATAACGAGGAGGCGCTTAAGGCTTACGAGCGCGCCATTGAGCTGGAACCTGAGAACGCCTGGTCAATCAATGGCAAGGGGATCGTGCTGGAACACCTCGAACGCTACGAAGAGGCGCTGGTGTGTTATCAGCGCGCCGCCGAACTTAAGCCCAACGACATCTGGCACTGGTACAATCAGGGCAATGTGCTGGTGCTTATGGGGCGTTATGAAGACGCCATCACGCCGCTTCAGCATGCCACCCACATTAGCCGCCAGCATTCGCGCGCGTGGGCACGGATGGCCTTCGCCCTGCGCTCGCTGGGTCGCCACGATGAGTCGCTGCAGGCAGCACAGCAGGCGACACGCACCGCCACCACTCACGCCTGGGCCTGGCACGAGTATGGCTGCACGCTGGAAGCGATGAACCGCTACGATGAAGCGCTTTCGGCCTACGAACATGCCGCAGAACTTTCGTCTGGCGAACCGTTCTACATCTATAAGCAGACCGATATGCTGGTCAACCTGGGGCAGAATCAGCGCGCGTATGAACTGCTGGAACGCGCGCTGCGTTTGGACGGTGCCAACCCGCAGACCTGGGCCAAGCTGGGCCAGGTGCTGCGCCGCCTCAACCACCTGGATAAGGCGTTAGAGGCTTACTAGCGAGCGGTGGAACTTGACCCGGATAACGACTGGGCCTGGAGCGGGCGCGGCCTGACCCTGAGCCAGCTTCGCCGCCACGAAGAAGCGCTGCTGTGCTTTGAAAAAGCCATCGAGATCAAAGATTACGATGCGTGGTACTGGTACAACCGCGCGGACGAACTGCTGATGCTCAACCGCACCTCAGAAGCAACAGACTCGCTGAACCAGGCGCTGGAAATCAACCCCCGCCATGCGGAAAGCTGGGCCAAGCATGGCCAGATTATGCGCCGCATGAACGATTATGAAGGCTCGCTGGATGCCTTCGACAAAGCGGTCAGCCTTAACCCGGGTTACGGATGGGCCTGGAATCAACGCGGCTTCACGCTTAAGGAAATGGGGCGCAAAGAAGAAGCCCTGGCCAGCTATGAGCGTGCCGCACGCGAAGAACCCGAAAATATCTGGTACATCATCAACCAGATCGACATTCTGCTGGAAATGCAGCGCAGGCAGGAAGCGCTGACGGTGGTTGACGAAGCCGTTAAGGTCGCCCCCACCTTTCCTACCATCTGGGCACGGCGCGGCCAGGTACTGCGGCGGCTGCGGCGTTTCGAAGACGGCACCGAAAGTTATGCGCGCGCCCTGGAACTTGATCCGTCGTATGGGTGGGCGTGGAACGGCAAGGGATTGTGCCTGTTCGCGCTGGGCCGTTATGCAGAAGCCCTGGAATGTTACCAGCAGGCCATACGGTTTGATAAATCTGATCCCTGGTTCTGGTATAATCTTGGTGAGACGCATACAAGATTGAGTGACCGGACATCGGCCATAGACGCCTTTAAGCGTGCGCTGGAGATTGATCCGAACCACCAGGCCACAAAGGAGAAACTCCGTGACCTTTAGATCACCTTTCCGCCGACTGCCTCGGCGCGAAATTTCGGTGACACATATGAGTGGTCCGCTGGATGGCAAGAAAGTGTCATTCTCGCAGCCCGCCGTAGGTGAAGAACGGATCTTCTCCATCGGACGACGCGAAGGCAGCGATATTCACCTCCCGTTTGACAGCCAGGTCTCGCGGCTGCACGCGCGTTTGGGCTGCGTTTCGGTTCCCACCAGCACGCCAGAATCGCCCAATGGTTCGTATGTGCTGACCTTCTGGCTGGAAGATGGGGGGAGCCGCAACGGCTCGTTCCTGGAAAAAGACGAAGAACCCGTTACCGGGCGCGTCAGTTTGCGCCCAGGCGCGCTGTTTCGCATCGGGCGCACCTGGCTGCGCCTGGATATCCCACTATCGTATGATTGATGGGTGTGAATCAGAAGACGTGTCAGGGGGAATTGGGGTTGGTGGGAGTCGAACCCACACGCCTTTCGGGCAACTGATTTTAAGTCAGTCGTGGCTGCCATTTCACCACAACCCCACGTTAGGCACAGTGAAACGCATTATCCCATGTTCACCGGGTGTTTGTCAATTTCGGGCTGCACCCCCGCAAAGAAAACTTGTTCTATTTGCGGGGATCCTGTGGTATAATCAACAGACTTTCGTGGATTTCTGGTACGATGCCAGATTCTCCGAATTTTTACATCTGATGTTGGACAAAGCCTACGAACGCAAGGAGATGATGCTGTATGTACCAGCAAATCACAATCGTCGGGAATGTGGGGCGCAACCCGGAACTGCGCTACACGCAGAATGGGGTTGCCGTGTGCGATTTTTCTGTCGCCGTCAACAAGGTGACGAACGTTAACGGCGAGAAACGCGAAAAAGTGACGTGGTTTAAGGTGACGGCCTGGCGGCAGCTTGCCGAACTCGTAAACCAGTATGTGCAGAAGGGGCGGCAGGTTATGGTGGTGGGCGAAGTGAGCGTTTCTGCCTACACAGATAAAAGCGGCCAGCCCGCCGCAACCCTGGAGCTGACGGCCAATGAAGTGCGTTTCCTGGGTGGTAGGGATGGCGGCGGCGAGGGACGCGGCAATTTTGAAGATTTCGCCCCACCTGGCCAGGTGGATGATATTCCGTTCTAGTAGTTCGCTACTGTTGCTATGATGAATATCATCCCGGCACACGTGGCGTGGTGGACTGCGAGCCAGCTTCTGCGCTGCTGAAGCACTAGGGGGCATTTGGCATAAGCAGCGCCACATGGTGAGCGTGAACCATGAAGATGCTCAACACCAGCGACCCACCACAAGGATCCTGACCCTGCTGATCCGCACCCGCCCTCTGTGCCGGTGCGGATTTTTGTTGTGATGCAAACACACCCTGGGGACACGCAATGTGGACCCAGATGCAACCCAGCGCAGTAGATTACCGTAACAAAAGTGGCCAAAACGTGTTATCGTACTGGGCCAAACATGAGCGCACGATAAGCAACAAGGAGCGAGACATCGTGACCGGAGACCAGTTTCAAGGTTTAATTCAACTGACGCGTTGGAAGGAACACATCGCGTTTGTCATTCCACTCACGGTACTGGGGGCGCTGCTGGCGCTGCAGGCCGCGGGCGAAAGTGCCGTCATCGACTGGCGACTGATTGCAGTAACGCTGGGCAACTTCTTTGTGGTCGCCTATGCGTTTATGATTAACGACATCGAAGACGCGCCGGACGACGCGCGTGAGGCCGACCGCGCGGCCCGTAACCCCGTCACCAGCGGTCGGATTTCGGCCCGCCTGGGCTATGCAGCCTGCGCGGTCGTGGCAGTTATCACACTGTTTCTGTTCTGGCTGGGGGGGTCCAACGTGCTGATCATCGGCAGCATCACGCTGCTGCTGTCGCATCTCTACTCATGGCGTCCTGTGCGGCTAAAAGCCTGGCCGATCACCGACGTTCTCTCACATTCGCTGATGCTGAGTGGACTGCTGATGGTAGCAGGGTATTTCATCTACCATTCGCAGCCAGGGCCGGTATGGTTCGTGGCGGCGGGGGTCACGCTGGTCTCTGTATACGGGCAGCTTTATAACCAGATCCGCGATTACGACATGGACAAAGCTGCCGGGCTGCACAACACCGCGCTGATTCTGGGAGAAGCGAATGCGCGCCGTGCAAGTTACCTGGCCATTGGTCTGGCAGGCCTCAGCCTGGTAACGGCCGTGCTGCAGGGCGTGTTCCCATTATGGTTGGGGGCGGCGCTGGTCATCAGCATCATTATCAGCAGTTTCATCCGTACCGAAAACGATATGCGCGGCACCAAAGCCACAGATTTCAGCGGGAAGATGCAGTGGCAGGGGATGGTTGCCGTTGATCTGACGGTCGCTGCCTGGCTGTCGTGGGTGCTGCTGAACCAGCTTATCCTCTAAGGCTATTCCAGTAAGGCTTTTCCAGACAAAAACGAGCCATCGATTTGGGCGGGCGAGAGCATTGCCCCGCCCCTACAAGGGATTGTTTATTTTCCTGGAACAGCCTAACGTTGGTGTGCGCGCTGATGCCACAATCGCGGGAGCGCAGCCGCTCCCGCGGTAATCCGTTGTGCGAGGTGGGGTGTGCTGCGCCACTGTTACGCCAGCGGGAGCGTATTGACCAGTTCTTCCACAAAGAACACGGGATTGGTTACGACGCGGCGCACCGGGCACCTGGTAATAATTTCCATGATGCGCGCCTTCTGCTCGTCTGTCAGCGGGCCTTGCAGCGTGACCTGCTCGCGGATTTCGTGTACAAACTGGGCTTCACCCACATAGCCCGGGTAATCCTTCGCGTTGATGCGTTCCATCTCCAGGGCGACTTCGATGTTTTCCAGCGGCCATTTCTTGCGATCTGCGTACATCTTGGCCGTCATGGTCATGCACGATCCCAGCGCGCCAAGCAGCATTTCCTCAGGCGTGGGATCCTGATCGGTGCCGCCATCTGCGGCGGGAACATCCGAATGCCATTCATGAGTACGCGCATTGATCTTTGTCCGGTAACCTGTGGTCAAACGTGTAGTGGCTTTTTCCATGACGATTCACCCTGAGACTTATGCTTCACCTTTACCTGAAAAGCAGACGCGTTACAGCCTGAAGACCTTACCACACAGGTCTGGGCTATTCGTCTGGGAGAGACCCACTATAATTGCCCACTCAGCGCCATTGTGCGCCGCAAGCAGCGTATGTGCGGACGATACGCACAGCAGTTCAAGCGCAGGTTACAGAGCATAGGATGCATTGATGGGACTGGCACGGCCTGATATCCAGCACGACCCGATGGGCGAAAGCCGCTTTCACAAGGTTCTCGTCCTCACCGCAGACATTCAGAAGATCCCGGTTATCCTGATCATGATGATGATTCTGGCGCTGGCGGCGGTTGTGCTGCTGGTGTGGAGCCACGAGCCGCCGGTCGCCGGGGCGTATGTGGCTGCGGCGTTCGGCAACTGGCTACTGCTGCGCCTGCTGCCGGTCTTCCGCCTGAGCTATGGGCCAGAGAAAGCATCAGCACTGGCTTTGGCGGCGCTGCTTGCGGTCGGCTGCGTTTTGGTGGGGCTGCTGGGGCTGCCTTCCTGGGCGGCCTTTGCCGGGTTGACTGTGGTCTCTGCGCTTGCCATCTACGCCACCTGGATTGAGCCGTTTGCGCTGGAGGTGACGCATCAGCAGCGCATCAGTGAGCATTGGGGCGCACAGCCCCTGCGCGTGCTGCATGTGGGAGACATCCACATGGAGTTCATTACCCCACGCGAACGACGCCTGAATCAACGTATCGCAGAACTTAAGCCAGACCTGATCGTATTCTCAGGTGATTTTGTCAACATTTCTTATACCTATGACGACGGTGTGAAAGCGGCCATTCGTGAAATCATCTCGCAGTGGCACGCGCCGCTTGGCGTGTACTGCGTGCCCGGCACCTACACCGTTGAACCGGTGGAGCGCGTCAAGGCGTTTACAGCAGGGCTGGATAATCTGCGGCTGCTGCTGGATGAATGGGTGACAATCCAGGCTCCGGGCGGCACGCTTAACCTGCTGGGCATGGTTACCCGGCACATCATCGATACTGACCGCGCAACGTTCGATCGTCTGAATGCCGCTGCGCCCCCTGGTGGCTTCAGGCTGCTGGTCACGCATGCGCCGGATGTGGCCCCCGAAGCAGACGCAGCCGGGGTTGACCTGTACCTTTGTGGTCATACGCATGGCGGACAAATACGTTTCCCCTTCATTGGGGCACTATTCTCTGGCAGTCATCTGGGGATGCGTTTCGTGATGGGGCGTTACGATCTGGAGCATACAGTGGTCTACACCACGCGTGGCGTGGGATTAGAAGGAATGGGAGCGCCACGCGCGCGCTTCTTGTGCCCACCAGAAATTATCCTGTGGGAAATACGAGGTATGAAGTGAGTACACTAACCGGACTTCTTGCCATAGTCTACACAGTCTGCGCCGTGCTACTGACGTTTTTTACGCTGGGGCAGATTGTCCTGCTGCTGGCATACGTCATGTTTCGACACCGGGTTACACCTGCCCCCACCGTTGAGGATTCGGCACTGCCCAGTGTGGCAGTTCAACTCCCCGTTTACAACGAAAAGCACGTTATCACACGATTGCTTGAGGCAGTGGCTGCCCTGGACTATCCACGTGACAAACTCATGGTGCAGGTCCTGGACGATTCGACGGACGACACCATCGCCCTGATTGCTGAAACGGTGAGCAGGCTGCGCGGCGAGGGACTCAACATACACCATGGTCGGCGCGAAAACCGAACTGGCTATAAGGCGGGCGCGCTGCAGCATGGGCTGGAACTGCTGCCACACCATGTGCAGTTTGCCGCCATCGTGGATGCAGATTTCGTCCCGCCGCCCGACTTCCTGATGAAGACCATCCCCTACTTTGGCACCGATCCGAAACTGGCCATTATCCAGACCCGTTGGGGGCACCTGAACGCGGACGACAATCTGCTCACGCGGGCACAGGCGCTCGCCATTGATGCGCATTTCGTGGTAGAGCAAACTGCGCGCAACCGCTCTGGGCTGCTGCTGACCTTCAACGGCACGGGCGGCATCTGGCGCATTGCCGCCATTCGCGACTCTGGCGGGTGGTCGGCAGATACGCTTACCGAGGATTTCGACCTCAGCTACCGCGCCCAGCTCAGAGGCTGGCGTTACCTGTACCTGCCGGAGGTGGTGGTACCGGGAGAGATCCCGCCGCAAATCGACGCGTATAAACGCCAGCAGGCCCGTTGGGCAAAGGGCAGCACCCAGGTGCTGTTCAAGCTCATCGTGCCGGTGTGGCGCACCCCCGGCCTTACCCTCATGCAGCGCCTGATGGCCACCTATCATCTGTGCCAGTATCTGCCCCATCCGCTGATGATTACGCTGCTGCTGCTTTCGGTGCCGCTGCTGAATGCGCGTGTGCTGGACGATCTGCCCCTTGCAGCGCTTGGCCTGGTAGGGCTGTTCCCGCCGCTGATGCACGTTGTCACACAGCATCTGCTGAACCAGAGGATGCGCCTGATCTTTTTCCCGGCGCTGATGATTCTGGGCACAGGACTTGCCTGGAACAATACGCGCGCGGATTTCAGCGCCATCAGGAGTCTCATCACGGGCAAGACCGGTGAATTTATCCGCACACCCAAGTTTGCGCGCGGCTGGCAGAACAGCGCTTACGCCGCTCAGGGGGATAATTCGATGTGGGTTGAGCTGGGACTGGCCGCTTATGCCGTGCTGGCGACGGTGCTCGCGTGGCGCGTCTTCCCGGCAGTTGTCCCGTTTCTGGGGCTGTACGCGGTTTCGTTTGGTGTCGTGGGCATGATGAGCATGGCAGACCGCTGGCGGTTGTGGATGCGGCGGCGGCACATCCCTCGCTCGCGCTATCGCACCGCACCTGAAGGCAAAACCCAGCGCTGAAACGCTTCTGGCGGCCAACCGCCGAATATAGGGTTCTGGCGCGGCGCGGTTTACAAAGAGTTTACAGTTGCTTCACCGGTCCGTCAGTTTGCCGTCCTACATTGACCTTAGTGGCTATCTGCACGCCGACTTTATAGGGACACGCCGCTGCGTGTGCGGATAGGTGCTTAATCAATCTGAGTTGTGAGGAGTGTGGTGAAATGATGAGACGGTTTCTCTTCGTAATGCTCTTCGTGTCATTGGTGGGCGGCAGCCTTGCGGCCCAGGAAGCCACCCCCGAAGTAACACCGGCTGCGACACCTGAAGCAGAGGCAGAATCCGGTGTACCGGCGTACCTCGGGATCAGTTTTGACGCCGCCGACAACGGCGTGACGGTGGTGCAGGTGGTGCCCGCCAGCCCGGCAGCCAACGCTGGGCTGCAACAGGGTGACATCATTACCGCGGTGAACGGTGAAGCGGTTTCAGACGAGACCCTGGCCGCTGTCATTGGCATGTTCGCCCCCGGCGACAGCATCACCCTGACTATCGCACGTGGAGGCAACACCCAGGACATTGACGTTACGCTGGGTGAACGCCCTTCAGCGCGCCAACCCCGTAACGAAGTCACTGTCATGAATGCTTATGTGGGTATCACGCTTGTGGCGCGCGATGGGCAGGTGGTGATTAGCGAAGTCGTTGAAGGGTCGCCTGCCGCCGATGCCGGACTGATGGCCGATGACGTTATCATCGCGGTGGAGGGTGAGGCTGTGTCTGCTATTGCCGACCTGCGCAGCATGATGGGAAGCTTCAGGCCGGGTGACGAACTTGCAGTGACAGTGGAACGCGATGGCGAAACCCTGGAACGCACCGTGCTGCTGGGTGAACCGCCGACTCTCGGTTTCCGCCTGCCGAATATGGAGATGCTGCCGATGCGCAGCGTCGCTTACCTGGGCGTCTCGTTGGGCGAACCGGTCGAAGACGGTATTCCGCTCATCGAAATCGTTGAGGGCAGCCCAGCAGCAGAGGCCGGCCTTCAGGTGGACGATGTGATCACTGCGGTAAACGGGCAGGCCGTCTCCACCGCCCAGGAGGTGCAGCGCCTCATACGCGGCATGGATGCGGGCGATGACGTGACGATTACGGTTGTGCGCGGCGGCGAAACTCTGGAAATCGGCGCGACGCTTGCAGAGACAACCTTACAGGCATTTATGATGCCTTTCCAGCGCAGGGATGGCGGCTTTGAGGGTAGTCCTTTCGACATGATCCCTTTTGGCGAACAGCCCTTCCGCGACAGGTTCTTCCGCGACATGCGGGGCGCAGCATTTCGCTATGATGCGGATGCGGGCGGCTACGAAATCACCGCCCTGGCGGAGAACAGCGCCTACTATGAAGACGGTCTGCGCGCAGGCGATATGCTGACTGCGCTGAACGGCGAATCGCTGGCCGATGGCCTGACTTTGCGCGGGACGCTGCGGGATTTCGACTTCTCTGAAGATGTAACGGTCACGGTGCTGCGCGATGGCGAAACGCTGGAAATCACCACAGATGGCGCGCTGCGCGTGGCGCTGCTCACTGGCGGCTTAAACAGGCGCGATGGCTCTTTCAGGCTCCCGTTCACTCCAGAGCGTCCCGGAAATCGCCCCAGTGTTCCGCGCGGCCAATCCCGCGAGATGTGACCGCTGCGGCTGGTTAACTGAATCACGCAACGTTTTGCCTTCACCCCCTCGTTCCCCATTTTCCCGCCGCTGCGCCGCCAGGCGAGGGGGATCCAAGACCATTGTGTGTTCGCCCCTTGCCCGGTGTGTATAACTCGCGTTCGGGCAAGGGGTGGAGGTGAGCGCCAGTGTCGCCAACAGGTGACCAGGCGCGAACGCTCACCGTTTGGAACGCAAACAGCAGCAGTTTGCGAGGAAGCATCGGTTTCCAGGCAAGCATCGGTAATCTGCGTCTCAACATCCCCTGAGCGCACAACAGTGGCCGGCCCAGATCCACGCAGACCGGCCACACTGCGCCGCGTTGCACCGTTTTTCATCTTCGTTCATGCCAACTGTTAGAATTGACCTATCCTGAGCTAACATGCGCTTCATGTCGCCCATTTATTATGGTTGAAATTACATCGAATGTTCAACACGGGAGGATGAGTTTATGGCAGCAGCTTATGGACGTAATCGTACAGCCGGGCGCGCATACGCGCCGGCAGAAGATACCGACGTTGTGACAGCGCGCACAACAGTGCCGTTTCTACGCCGGATTTCGTGGGGCGCGGTGCTGGCTGGCGTTGTTGTTGCGCTCGTCACGCAGATCGGCATCAACGCATTGGGGCTGGCGTTTGGTGCGGCAAGCATCGAACCCCAGTTTAACGCGACACCCACCTGGCCAGAATTCACGTCGGGCGTCGTGATATGGATGGCGGCAAGTATGCTGCTGAGCCTGTTTGCGGGCGGCTATGTTGCGGGGCGTATGGCGGGCACCATCAGCCACACGGAAGGCATCATTCACGGGATCACCGCATGGGCAGTGACCGCACTTCTGACCCTGTGGCTGGTCACCAGCGGCGCAGGTGGCATTATCGGCGGTATTGCCAACGTACTGGGTTCTGGGCTAAGCCTGGCAACCACTGGTGCGGCAGCCATCGCGCCGGAAGTGGCATCGGCGCTGGAGTCTCAGGACATCGAGGTTCAATCGATCTTTGAAGAAATCAGCGGCCTTACGGCGCAGACCGGAACGACGGAAGCCGATGGTGATGCAGGAACAACGCCAGGGACGAACGGCGGAAGCACAGGTGGAAGCACAGGCGGTACGTCTGCATCTGGCGAACCGATGAACTTTAGCAGTGGTGTCTATACAGCGACGACGCAGGGCACCGCAGCTCAGCGCCGCGTTCAGATCGCGCTTGCGCCGCTGTTCCTGCAGGGTGCTGACGCAGACGACACTGCGCGCGAAAATGCAGTGCAGGTGCTGACCGCCAACACCAACCTGACCGAAGAACAGGCCCGCGAGCAGATCGCCACCTGGGAAACGCAGTTGACCCAGTTCCGTGACGACGCGGCAGCCGCCATCGAGCAGGCTGCTGGCGATTTCGCTGACGCAGTGGCAGCGGTTGCGGGTGTGCTGTTTGCCGCGATGATTGTGGGTGCGGCAGCAGCGGCTGGTGGTGGCCTGGTGGGTGTACCCAGCGCCAAGTACATCGTCAATAAGACGGAGCAGGCCGCGGAAGATATGGCCGAAGCTCGCGCAGAGAACCGTGCAGAGAACCGTACCGAAACACGGTGACATAAAACCGTCTGACCTGAACACACAGCACAAGCACACAATCTCTTAACACGTTATACTTGCCCCAAAGCGTCAGGCTGTGCGCCAATTCATGAACATCACCTGCGGTGATGAGAAAAAGGATGGAACAACCATGCAGAAATGGGAATACCTCGTTGTCTATATTGAAGGCAGCAGTGTCGCCCAGGATCAACCGGAGATCGACGTGTACCTGGATGTTGACAAGTACAGCGAAGCTCTGAACAACTACGGCGAGGCTGGATGGGAACTGGTGAATATCGAAGGTGTGGGTACCGGTGTGCGTGCCACCCTCAAACGTCCGAAGGCTGCCGAGGATCTGATGCCCTCCATCTGGCATGAATCCTACGGCGAAGGCGACGAAACTGGCGACGCCTAGACGCACGGCGGTGCAGGCCAGCCGTTCCTGCACCGCTGCCCCCTGGGGCACCCAGGCGCTGCGTGTGGGTCAGCCTTTCGCCGCATAGATGTGACGCACATACGGATCTGCTTCCGCTTCTGCGCCCAGCACCTTCAGCGTTTCTGCCCCAACCACCAGTCCCAGCGTGCGGTAATTCTGCTTATAGGCCCAATCGCGGATGGCGATCAGGAGCTGCGATGTCAAAGGTTTGGGAGACCAGCAGTAAAGCGCGGCGCTGCGCGGGTTATGCAGCTCCTGCTGGCAGCAGACGAACGCCTCCTGGCCAGACGCGTTAAAGTGCAAACGGTGTGTTAGCCGTGCGCGGATTTCCGGCATGATTTCCCACAGGCGCGGCCACAGCATTTCCCAGTGCTGCGCTGCGCTCTCACTGCGCCCCACCGACATATGCCAGTCCTCGATCTGTTCGGCATTGGTGGCCGCGTGATCGAGCACCTTATAGAAGCTTTGCCCGGTGCGCGCAGGCAGGGTATGGCGCTGCACCCGTGCCAGCGCCGCCATTCCGTAACCCTGGAAGAAGGCAGCCCGCGCATCGTGGGTGTGCGAAAGGCTGACCGTGAGCTGGCCGCTTTCGGTAGCCCGCGCATATTCCAGCAGGCGCTGCATAAGCACACCGGCCTCGGCATCGCTGGAACTGATCAGATGCGCGAGATGCAGGTGACCGCCGAAAGGCTCCGGTTCGCGCCCCGGATACGCTTCGGCATAGCCGGTGATGCCATCCGGCGTCTCGGCCACCAGTGCCACACCTGCCCCGCGCAGCAGTCGGCTAAGATGGATCGCGGCAGTCTCCAGGCTCATCCAAACGCCGCCATGCAGCCAGCGTTCGTAGATCGTCAGCGTCTCGTGCGGCAGGTTCTCAACTTGTCCGCGCGCATTGACCCGCTGCCAAACCTCAATCTGCCCTATGAACAGACGGTGAATGGCACGGGTATCATCCAGGCGCGCCACACGAACTGTAAGTACGGTCATCGCTCACACCCCACAGGCTAATTGTTCCCTGTGTTAAGACTCCGATACATCGCGGCGATACGTCATGGGCCCCTGCATCCCCAGCGCACGCAGCCCCTCTGCCACACGCTGAACGTCGTCGCTGTCGTCTGCGTCTGCGGTGCGCACACAGATCATCCGTGCCGCCCTGTTTTGTCCTCGTGCCGCCGTCGCCACTTTCGACTTGTGGCCGAGCAGCCCGGCTTCGGTCGCTGCCCTGATGACATCCCACACGGCATCAACGTGCCCTTCGTCAGTTTCCAGGCACCACTCTCCGCTGCGCGCGGTGGGGGCTGGCGCGTGGCCGCTCTGATCTTTGGCCTCGATCCAGTAGCTGCCGGATACCTGCGAGGGTCTGGCGGCGCTGTCGTGCTGCATCCGTGTCCGCTGCACCATCGCAATCAGATCAAGGTCTGGTTTTTCGTTTGCCATTGCTGTTCCTGTTCGTTCCTGTTTCGTTCCTGTTCCATCTCATTCCGCCAGTGCTTTACTGGCCGCCAACTGTTGGCCGCCATACCGGGTGACTGAGAACGCTGCGCAGCGTGGTCAGCCGTGTGAGGCTGCCGTCCAGCGTAACCTTGTAGAGTTCCGCGAAGTGCCCACGCCCTGCGAACGCAATCCCGCTGCTGTCTGGCAGCCATGCCACCACAGAGTCCGCGCGGATCGCATCTGTGAGCAGCATCTGCCTGCCGCTGGCAATGTCCACGACCCACAACTGCGCGATACCATTCTCGTCCAAAACAAACGCGATGCAGCAGGCATCTGGTGACCATGCAGGATTATATTCGTAACCCGCGCTTTGCGTCAGGCGGCGTTCGCCACCACCATCCGGACGCACGATGTAGAGGTCATGGAGAAGGCGCTCGCGCCGGGCCCCAAAGGCGATGGTTGTGCCGTCAGGAGACCACGCCGGGCTCGTGGCGAAAGTATCTGCCTGCAGCATGGCCTCGGCCCCAGTTTCACGATCATACACGTAGATGACAAATCCCTGGGCGCGCTGCGAGGTGTAGGCGATATAGCGCCCGTCCGGTGATGCGGTCGGATGGTAATCCAGGCCGTCATAGGTGCTGATGCGGGTGCCGTTATCGATTTCCGCACCGCCTGCACGCGCCACAAACACATCCTGGTTGTTATTGCGTACCGACGAAAACGTGATATGGGTACCATCTGGCAGCCACTCCGGGTCAAAATCATTCGTCGGGTAATTCGTCACCTGCTGCGTCTTGCGTCCGGGAAGCGCAAACAGATAGAGGTCTCCTGCGCCAGTCGCAGCAGATTGGTACAGGAGCCGCGTGCCATCCGGCGACCACACCGGGTTGAACTCTGGCGCTGCGGTATCGGTCAGCCGCAGCAGCACCTGTGTGCGCAGGTCCAGCAGGTAAATATCCGTCTGCCGATCCTCTGCCCTCAGAAAGGCCAACTGTGGCGATGGCAGCGCACGCCCAAGCTGGCTGGCAAGGACGACCCACGCACTCATGCTCAGCGTAAGCGCCAGCCCTAACCGCGCATAGAACTTAACAATCACGTTCGGCCTATTCGCTCTATTCACATGACAAGCATAACACCACTGACAGCTTTGCCAAACCATACCTTCTCAAATAGTCCGTTGTGTGCTATTCTGCCCCGTCCCCGCCCAACATGTGCAGGTTTCGGACGGGTAACTGCTTCGGTATCTTTGCCCCCTCCCCCTGCAATCCCCTTTCCCGCGCAGGGCTGAGGAGACTTTCTGGCCTGCGGTTCATCCCTTTCGCCACGCGATGGAACAAGGGGACATGGGGATGAGGGGAAAGAAAAAGCACAGCAGAACCTGCCTGAGCAGTTACGCCCATCAGGACGCATCACGGAAGCAGAAGGAAGGCTATGCGCCTCGGAATCGACTTCGGGACGACGAATTCGGCGGCTGCGCTGTATGATGGTCATACGCTGCACCCGGTCACCCTCGCTAACGGCGACAAAATGCTCCCCTCGCTCATCTATATCAACAGAGAACACCAGCCTACCTTAGGGTGGGACGCCGCACGCGAATATGCCCGCCGCGAAACCGGGCGTGCCGTCCGCTGGAAAAGCCGCAGCATCGGCCAGATCGAAATCGTCGTGGCCGGGTCGGGCGGGTCTCCCATCACCTATACACAGGAGGTTGTGGTTACCTACGACGATGCGGCCAATGGTCGCCTGCTGCAATCCGTGAAGACCGCGCTGCGCAACGAGCGCTATCACGGCACCCAGATCTTTGACCGCTACTACACCCTGGATGAGCTTATCGCGCTCTTGCTGCAATACTTCAAGACCAGTGCAGAAACCCAGTTCGGCACCCGTTTTGAAGACGTGCTCATTGGCCGCCCCGTCAGGTTTCACGAAAACCCGCGCCTGTCGTTCCGCGCTGAGGAGATCATCTATAAGGCGGCGCGGCGCATCGGGTTCAAGGACATCAGTTTTCAGCAGGAACCGGTGGGCGCACTGTACCTGTATCACACCCATGAGCAGCAGCGCCGCCGCGTTCTGGTCTTCGATTTTGGCGGCGGCACGCTTGACCTGACCGTAGCGGAAGTGGGCGGCGCGCAGCCGCCACAGATCCTCGCCACGCGCGGCTTGCTGGTGGGGGGCGATGACCTCGACCGCCGCATCTTCTATGCGCTGCTGCCCTATTTCGGAGAAGATCCTCTGCGCGGTGAACAGCTTCCGTTCGAGATTGTGGACGCCCTGCAGAACTGGCAAACGATGCCCGACCTTTCGCGCCCGCAATACATCGAGCTTTTCGACAGCCTGCGCCGCTCGCATCCCTACCCTGGGAAAATCGACGCACTGCAAACGCTGATCTCTAAGAATGTCGGTTTCAGCCTGTTCCGCGAGGCAGAGCGCGTGAAACGTGAACTGACACATGCCGACAGCGCCGAGCTGCACTTTGTCTATGACACCATCAGCATCCACGAAACCATAACGCGCACCCAGTTCGAAACGTGGATTCGCCCGGAACTGCGCGAGACGGAAGCCGGGGTCAGGCAGGTGCTTGCTGAAGCCGGTCTTGCGCCACGTGATATCGATGTCGTGCTGCGCACAGGCGGGAGTTCGCTGGTGCCTGCGTTTGTCCATCTGCTCACGGGAATCTTCAGCGAAGGGCAGCTCTATGAGATGGACCCGTTGATTTCGGTGGTTGGCGGGCTGGGGATCATCGCCTATGAGGACGGCGGGCTGCGCGGCCCGTACCGCGACAAATACCTGGCCGACCTTCCCGATGTGCATTTCGCATCGCCGACGCTGCCGCAAATCTATACCGCAGGTGTTGGTGCGCGGCCATACGCGGATCTCGAAACCGAAATTCGCAGGCTGCCCGTCGAACTCAGCGGTCTGATCGGCGTGCGTACAGCCCATGCGGACCGTGAGCGAAGCAGCGACGTGCTTATCACGCTCCATGCCGCCTGCCAGCTCCGCATCTATGTGGCCTATCCCTCGGCAGCCACCGACCTTCCGCAGTGGATGCGCGGATTTCTGCGCGAAGACATGACCGTGGAAGTCACCGATGAATGGTGGGGCATTAAGGAGCTTCAGGTCTACAGCCGGGTGTTTGAGCCTGGGCTGGTCACGCTCGGCTGTAATCATGGCTTTGGCTGGCGTGGGCGGGTGGATGTACACTATCTGGTATTGTTCGAGGGGGCGCTCGATATTGTTTTCCCGAAACTGTAAGCGGGGTTGGTTATTGTGCTGGATTGGATCGCCGATACTTTTTTTCAACGTTCGCTGTCTCGCCTTCAGCGCGAGATTATCGCCCGTGCGCCGCTTTATGCGCCCAGCGTTTACCCGCGCACGCGCCTCTACCGCCTGACCGTCATCGGCGCGCAGGGCAGGCCACAACCCTGGCAGCAGGCGGTTATCTCGGTGGAGACGGACGGCTGGCATCTTTACCCGCGCACCCGCAGGATGGACATCCACGTCCATTACCCGCGCGAAACACTGCGCTGGTTTGGCCGTCCGGAGAAATACAGCGACCATGATAACGATATCTGGCTGCATTTAGAGACAGCGGATCAGTGGCATCTGCTGGCGCTGCGCATGAGCAAATACGAGATGCAGCGCTTCGTCCGGGCGCAGAAACAACTGGCTACCGCGGAACAGACCCGCGCGTACCGCCGCCAGCGCCCCTACATCCATCACGGTCCGGTGATGGCATGGAACGCGACGCAGGACATTCACGGAGCATGGACGCTGGGTGAGGCGGTGTCGCTGTACGTCACTCCCTCGCATCTGGTGTTTTTCGACCCGGAGCGCGTGCCGCTGGTGCTGCTCACGGCGGCGCTGGAAACGGTGCAGCAGGTGGAGGTGCTGCCGCGGCTGGACGCGCCGGG
>CAZQIJ010000005.1:0-34170 GCA_964592955.1 uncultured Anaerolineaceae bacterium | reverse complement strand
GTAGGCGGAAAACTAGTACAGCGTGGCGCAAATAAGTGAGCAGTAAACCATCGCTGGTGTAGGAGCACGGGACGCTGTGCCAAACTGCTCATGGATTTTCGCGAACGTGTACTAGTACCTCAACAAGATGCGCATCTATGGCTTTCGTAGGGGCGGTTCGTGAACCGCCCGCGAAATCGGGCGCAGCGCGCTGCACCCCTACGTCGTGCGCCGCTCAAATTAGTCCTGTCGCCATACTCGTCACAGCGTGTTGTGCAAAACCCATCAGGATCGGATTTCTTCCCTCAGAAGTACAGAAACATTTCCAGGCGGCGGAACACCTCAAGATAGCCAAGTGCCCGAAAACCTTCCCAGGCAGG
Source organism: uncultured Anaerolineaceae bacterium (assembly GCA_964592955.1). Lineage (GTDB taxonomy): Bacteria > Chloroflexota > Anaerolineae > Aggregatilineales > Phototrophicaceae > CAZQIJ01. The sequence continues at coordinate 33,811 of CAZQIJ010000005.1, read as the reverse complement.
GCAGCCTTCGGGGATGTTTTCGACTTTTGTGTCCTGCAAGGGAAATTCAGTATGGGTGTGGTGCAGCAGCGCAGACATCAGTTCGGCAGGGGTGGCGGCATCGTAGCCAAAATGCATAAGCTGAAACGGGCCATTCTGGAAGATGAGACTTGCGGATTGTCCATTGGGGAGGTGTGCGCTGTAACCTCGCAGTTGACCCGCATTCAGCAAAGAGGCAGTTTCATCGATCCAGGACGGGTTTACGACGCGATTGTGCAGGATACGTGGAAGATCGTCAGGGGTGAGTTGGAAGATTTCTGTTTGAGCGAGCGGTGGTGGCCCCGGCGGCGGGCCAGGTGGGCGGCGAATGACCAGCAGTTCGCGGGTAACGTGGAAACCGAGTTTCAGAAACAGATTATAAGCGGGCATATTGCCTTTGATGACTTCGAGCTGTACCAGGCGTGCGCCGCGCGCTGCTGCTGCCTGAAGGAGTGCATCTGCAAGCAACTGACCTACTTTGTGGCCGCGCCGTTCAGGGATTACGCCTAAGCGCGTAATCCAGGCACGATCCCCGCGCACCCCCAGCATGCCCACGCCGGTTTCTTCATGGCTGTTGGTGTCGCTGAGTGTTACGAACGAGCACTCCAGATCGACATCATACCAGCGCACATAGTCCGACAACCGTTTGGCGTTCATGGGCATGGGCACAATATAATCGACACGCGCCAGATTATAGATCTCGGCCAACTGCTCAAATGAATAGGCACTGCACGGCGTGATTCGGCTGTGCGACGAACTCACCCGCTCCGTATCGGTGTCCAAAACTAACCACCTTCTGCGTCTCGTACAACATAGCTCATGACCTGGGAAACAAAAGAGCGGGTATCGATCGGTTTCAGTATCACGCCTGCGCACTGGTATGCCAGCGCCATCTCGTGAGCGGTGTCTTCGGGCCAGGCGGTGAAGGCAATGACAGGGACATTCATGAGATCCGGGTGCTGCCGGATCAGACTGATGACGGTTTGGCCGTCAATATCTGGCAGACCCATATCGAGTAGTACAGCATCAGGGTGCTCTTCATAGACTGTTGTAAGACCGGTCTCACCATCCTGCGCGATGATAACCTCATGGCCGCTGTGCTGCAACAATTTCATCGCCATACGCGCGTTCTGTGGGTTGTCTTCGATGATGACTATGCGTGCCATAGCTGTGTTCCTTTGCGCTTGCTATGCTTGCAGTTATCCACTCCGTGCAGCAATGTAATGCTCAACCAGGTTCAGCAGTTCTGTACGCGTGATCGGCTTGGCGATGTATCCATCGCAGCCTGAGTCAATGAAGCGTTCGCGGTCGCCGTGCATTGCATTGGCGGTCAGCGCAATTACCGGGATGTGGGTAAGCTCCCGGTGGGCTTTGATGCGCCCGGTTACGGTGAGGCCATCCACATCCGGCAGGTTAATGTCCATGAGGATGAGGTCCGGCACGATTTCCATTGCGATCTGGAAACCGGTTTCACCGTTATAGGCCTCGATCATATCATAGCCGGCAGATAGCAGCATTTTACGAACGAGGCGCATGTTCTGTGGATTGTCCTCGATATACAGGATCTTGAATGACATGGCTTGTTCCTCTTCACGCCCGACACATGGAGAAAAAGGGGCATACGGCAGTTCAATATCAATTGTCGCTTAAGGTTGACTTAATTATATGCGCAAGGTCTTTGCCGTCAAGCACTGCCTTCTCAATTATTTCTCTAATGTTATTCCGGTAGTGCAAGCGTTCCTCCGCAGTAACCTCGCGTGCAGAGACCACAATAACCGGGATATCGCGCAGTTTGGGGTCATTCTGCAGGGTTTCAAGAATTGAGAAACCATCAACATCCGGCAGCATCAGGTCCAGTAGAATCAAGTCTGGATGGTGACTGTAGATTGCTTTAAGGCCGTCTCGCCCGCTTGTCGCTTCAATCATCCTGAAGCCTTCCAACGACTGGATCTGGCGTTTGATCAGGCGCAGATCCCGGATGTTATCGTCGATGGCGACAATGGTATGCGTGACCGTTGCCGCTTCTTCGCGGCCAACATCACCAGGACGAATAACCTCTATGGCAGTGTGCCCCAGCATCGTGACCACATGCTCGACCAGTTCACGTGTCTCGAAACCGCCTTTTGTCCACACCGAATCAGAGTATGTCTCAAGGACTTTGCGGTCAGCAGCGCTAAGCGACTTTGCAGAAACCACAACCACGGGAATATGGGCGGTGGCGGAGTCTCGTTTAAGGTGCTCCAGCAGGGTGAAGCCGTCCATTTCCGGCATGGTCAGGTCTGCGACAACCAGGTCGGGCTGGCGGTCAGCGATCACGCGGAGCGCCTCTGCACCATCGTGTGCCTCGTAAACGCGGTAGTTCTTGTAGCTCTGCAGCAGCCGACGAATGAGGCGGCGGTCGTTGGCGTTGTCATCCACGACGACGATAGTGGTTACCTGCTCATCGAGGTTCTGAAGCGCAGCGCCCAGGCTGTGTTCGTGCCCTGGCACTTCCTCCCCCTGCGTTTCATCTTTCACCTCCAGGCTCAGAATATAGCGGTCATACTGGTCACCAAGCACATGGCTTTCTGCCGGGAAAGTATGGCCCGAACAGTTCACCACCACACTTTCGCCCTGCGCGATGATCCCTTCCCGGATCATCTTCTCCAGCCCGGCGAAGGCCACCGCGGTGGCGGGTTCTACCGAAATCCCGGCACGGCTGGCGAGCTGGCGCATGGAGCGGAACGTTTCGCCGTCTTCGACAGCGATCATCGCACCGCCATCGCGCAGAATGGCCGCACGCAGCAGGGTATAGGCATAGCCAGGGTCGCCAGTCGCCAACACGTGGATCAGAGTCTTGGGGATAACCGGTGTGGCATGCTCTGCGCCAGCCTGCATCGCATTCACCATTGGCGCGCAGCCCGCCGCCTGAACGATGCCAAGTTTCGGCATATGATCAATCAGCCCCATCGCAAACAGTTCGTTGAAGCCTTTCCACACCCCCAACGGTCCGATACCGCCGCTAACGGACTGAATGTACCAGTCCGGGCTGCGCCACCCGGTGCCGCCAGCTTCCAGTCCCAGTTGCTCCGCGATCTCGTAGGCCAGCGTTTTCATGCTCTCTTTTGACGGAATTGTTTTGGCACCCTTATCCATGAAGATGCCTTTGTGCGCCGCGAACTCCGCAGCGACATGTTTGGTTTCGTCATACGTGCCCGAAACCTTGACCACCTCGGCACCGTAGAGCGCTGCCTCGCGCATCTTCTCTGCGGGCACAAGGCTCGTCAGAAACAGCCACAGCTTGATCCCGGCACGGGCGCAGTAGGCCGCATAGGCGACCGCGGCGTTACCCGTTGACGCCAGCACGCATTCGCGAATGCCGGCGCGCCGCATAGCCGTTACCGATAACGCTGCCTGGCGATCCTTGAACGAGTTCGTCGGCTCGTGCCGCTCATCCTTCATGTAGATGTGGGGATGGCTGTAGTGCTTCTCGTACTGGTAGAGGCGGATGAGCGGTGTGTAACCCTCGCCCATCGAGATTTCCGGGTCTGCTTCGCTTAGCGGCAGCAGTTCGCTGTAACGCCATAGCGAATGCGCGCGTTGTGCAATGACCTCTGGCCAAAGGCGCGCCACTGCCTCGTAATCGTAGCGCGCATCCAGCCAACCAGACTTGCACGCGGGGCAAACGGCGGGGAAGCTCCCCGCCGTCGTATCGAGCTTCGTTTCGTGCTGGCATTCCAAACACACGACATGGGTGAGAAAGCCAGGGTCAGCCATGCTTTACCGCCTCGCTGATAACAAGCGGGAGGGTGAATGAGAAGACCGACCCTTCACCCAGCGCGCTATCGACCCAGATTTCGCCGCCATGCATCTGAATGAGCTGCTGCGTAATGGTCAACCCCAGCCCGGTGCCCCCGGCACGGCGTGTAGATGAGCCGTCCACCTGGCTGAAACGCTGGAAGATAATTTCGGTGTTTTCCTGGCTGATGCCAGTACCGGTATCGATGACGCGGATATGAGCAAGGTTGTTTTCGATACGCTCAAAGGCTACCGTCACACTGCCAGCCTCAGTAAATTTCACCGCGTTGCTCATAAGGTTCCACATGATCTGCCGCAGGCGCACCGGATCAGCATGTACTGTAAGCACAGCATCCGGGCGCTTCAGGTCAACCACGACCGGTTTGTCTTTGACGAGAATATGCGCGCTGCGCACGATCTCTGACAGGAATTCATCCAGGTTGATGTGTTTGCGGTCAAGCTGCATTTGCCCTGCTTCGATCTTGGCGAGATCAAGGATCTCGTTGATGATTGCCAGCAGGTGCTTGCCGCTGTCATGGATGGCACGCACATCTTCATCGGCATCTGGGGTGAGATCCCCATCGACGCCGTCAAGCAGCACTTCAGAATAGCCGATGATAGAGTTCAGCGGAGTACGTAGTTCGTGGCTCATATTGGCCAGGAACTGCGATTTAAGGCGGTCAACCTCGCGGAGTTTTTCGGCTGTTTCGCGCTCACGTTCTGCCTGCTGTTCCAGCGCCGCGAAGGATCTAGCGTTCTCAATGGCAACTGCAATCTGCGCCGCCAGGGTTGTTTTAACGTTGATGTCGTCGGCGGAAAAGCGACCGGCCGTTTCGGACTGAACGTCAAGAACACCGATGACGCGATTGCTGATAATGATGGGCACAGCCAGCTCTGCGCGGGTATCTGCCAGCATGGGGTTTGGCAGGTAATCCGGTGCGTCGGTAACATCATTGACGATAACGCCTTGCCCGGTACGTGCCGCGCGTGCCACCAGCGAATTTGCATGCAGTGGAATGCTGTGACCACGCGCCTTCATGATCCGACCGGCATCGCCCGCACCCGCTGCCAACCGCAGCCGCCCGGCCTGTTCATCCAGAAGGTAGAGGTGCGCATGGTAAAGATCAAAGCGTGTCTTCACCATTTCCGCGACATTTGAAAGCATCCCATCGAGATCCATCGCGGCGTTGATCTCCGTGCTGATTTCCGCGACGGTCGCAAGTTGTGCTGCACGTTTCTCCAGGGCGTGCTGTGCCTGTTTCAGGCTTGTGATGTCCTGGGTAATGGTTAAGCCATAAGGGATGCTGCCGTCTTCAGCATAGACCGGGTCGGTGTGGAGCAGATAGGTGCGGTCTGCAAACGGAACCTCGTAAATCAGCGGCTCGCCGCGCAGTGCACTCTGGTATTGTGGCTCAAGGAATGGAATGGTTTCTGGCGGGAAGATTTCGTAGATGGTCTTGTTTTCCATCTCAGCCTTGTTCAGGCCTACTTCTGCCAGGCCGCGCCCATCGACAAGGAGATAGCGAAAATCACGATCGAACAGGACGATAGCACCATTCGGGAAGTTACTGGCGATACCGCGATAAAGCGCCTCACTGCGGCGGAGCGCTTCTTCCTGCTGCTTGCGTTCGGTAATGTCGCGGGTGACGAAGTAGATCTGGTCTGTTGCCTGGTCTGGGGTGGCATTCCATGCCAGCCAGCGATACGTTCCGTCCTTACACAGATACCGGTTTTCAAATGATAGTGTCTTGTGGCCGGCCAGGGTCTGGCGTTCAGCTTCTTCCAGGGTGTACTGGACATCGTCCGGGTGTACAAATTCGATGTACGGACGCGACATAAGTTCGTCCAGCGACCATCCCAGCACCTGCTCCCAGGCGGGGTTAAGGTCGGTAAAGACACCCGCGAAGTTCGACGCGCCCAGCAGGTCAATTGAAATTTCGCGCAGGCGGTTGCGCTCCTCAAAGTAGCGTGCATTCTGTATGGCGACAGCAATCTGAGCGGCCAGAATCGTTTGGATACGCACATCATCTTCGGAAAAGTGGTCGATCTTGTCGGACTGCACATCCAGAACGCCGATGATCCGATCACGGAACATCATTGGAATGGCCATTTCTGATTGTGTTTCTGGCAGCAGGGGATTCTGCAGAAAGTCTGGTGCGGACATGACGTTATTCACGATAACGCCGGTACGGGTACGGGCTGCGCGGGCTACCAGCGATTGCGCGCGATCAAGCGGAATCGTGTGACCGCGCGACTTCATCAGGCGGCCTGCTTCACCAGCCCCGGCGGCCAGCACCAGGTCTTCGCCATTGGGGCTCAGCAGATAAACGTGGGCATGGTAGAGGCCGAAACTGTCACGCGTCTGATCCACTGTGGACTGAAGCAGTTCGTTCACATCCAGTAGGGTGGTGAGGTCAGCACTCAGCCGGGCCACAATTTCCAGTTCGCGCGCACGTTTCTGTACAGTCTCCTGGTTGCGATGCTGTTCGGTGATGTCGCGGAAGCTGATAACCGCGCCCGTAACCTCCCCGTCTTCGATGACCGGATTCACGTTATAGCTCACCAGAAACGGCGTATTGTCTTTGGCCCAGAAGACATCCAGCGCCACATGGCGCGGTTGACCATCAACCAGCGTGCGGTGGATGGGGCAGTCTTCTTCATGGTGCGCAGACCCGTCGTGGTGCGTATGATGCACCAGCGAGTGGTGGTGCCTGCCCAACATCTCGCTGACCGAATAGCCGTCCATCAAGGTCGCAGCAGGATTAACAAACGTAACGACGCCACTCCGGTCCAGACCGTACAGCCCATCACCCGATGTGTTCAGGATAAGCTCTACCTGGCGATTGGATTGGGCCAACTGGGCAAAGGATCGTGCGTTCTGTACTGCGATCGCAATCTGCGCGGCCAGGGCTGTGTGCAGCGCCAGATCATCTTCGGTAAAGCGGTTGAGCAGGTTGGACTGCAGATCCAGCACCCCCAGCACATGGCTGCCGAATGACATCGGGACGGACATCTCTGCCCGTGTCGCAGGAAGCATGGGGTTCGGCAGGAAACCCTCCACAGCAGAAACATCGTTGATGATGGTGCCCTGGCCTGTGCGTGCGGTTTGTGCCACGATGCTGAAACGGTTATCGAACTTGATGCCATGCTGATTCTGCAGCATGCGCCTCCCAACGTCACCCGCCCCAGCCGCGAGTGCGAGCCGGTGCTGCGATTCATCCACGAGGTAAATATGTGCGTGGTACAGGTCGAACCGCTCTCTGGTCAGATTTACGACGGTGTCCAGAAGCTCGTCGAGGTTCAGCAGTGACGCCGCCTGCTTGGAGACTTCCATAACGATCTCAAGGTCGCGTGTTCTTCTGCGTGTGCGATCCTCAAGCTCTGCCAGATGTTCGCGGATATGTGTGGCAAGTTCGTCAAATTCGGAAACAACACTTTTTGCGGTTGTAATGTCATTCGCTGGCATTGGCTCACCTGTAGATTTCATGACGAGACAGACATACAGGAATTGTGTTTCTTGTGCTGTCATCTCAGATTCTTAACACTTTTATTCTAGGCGTGATAAGAATTGTGTGTCAAGAGGCGTGCCTTAATTCTTTCTTTATTCTTTGCGGTGTTACAGCCTTTTATCCGCTGCCCAACATGGATCAAACCAGCGGCCCGCGCACGGGCGGGGAAAATGCAGGGACACCCAACCAGCAGGCCAGATGCGTGCATTCGGATTGTGCGGCAGGTTGCGTGTTTTCAGGGCGACACGCGGATCGTCCCCTACCCACCCTGGGCAAACAACCCAGGTTCGCCCAGGTTTCCACATCCACCCGGCCAGTTGCGTCACACGGCATCCGGCGCTGCAAATCCGGCAGGTTCGTGCGCCGCCCTCTGCACAGGCAGCCTACGTAAGGGGTTTTGTATCTTTCGGCAGCGGCTGCGTCGTATCGTCCAGGGGTAAATGCCGCGCCTTATCGGTCAGTGGCAGTGGCTGGGTCTTATCGTCCAAAGGCAGCCGTTGGGTGGATTCATCAGCCCCAGCGATTGGTTTTGTCCCCAGATCAAGGGCTGGTACCTCGCTCAGTTGTGTGGTGGCCACATCGACTGCTGGCGCAGCGGAACCTGCTTCGGCAGCCACCGGTGGCAGGCGCACGGTTGGCGGTGGCACTGGTTCGGCAACTGCGGGAACTGCGCGCCTGCGACGTACAAACGCCCTGAAATATTCGGCATCCCGCGGGAGCAGCAGCGCATAGGCACCAAACGCAATCAGCAGCGCAAACCATGCGGCCACAGTGACAATCTGAATCGGATAGTCATAGTAGAGAAGCGGCTGCGGATCGTCATAATTTGGAAGGAGCTGCGGTAACTGGAGGAAGGGATTCAAAACACTGTAGAAGGCGAGAAATGCCGCTATGGCCGCTGCTGTGAACCCGACCCGCAGCCGCAGGCTGCTGAGGTAAGCAATGGCACCACCGATACCCAGACCCGCAGCAACGAAGCCGATTACGCCAGTCCAGGTGCTGGTGCCTGCGTTCAATGTGTTCATTTCCGCCAGCCACACCGCCACCGCCCACAGGCTACCGAGGGCCACACCCACCACTGCCGCTACCGCTGGCTTTAGGCCAGCATCCAGCGTGACCGGAGCGCGCCGCTGCATGCGCAGGACGATGCCACTGAAAACGCCAAGCACTAACCCTATCGCCGGAGCCGGGGTCAGGGTAAATGAAGGTGACTCTGTACAGAGGTAAAGCTGCTGGCAGAAATTGTGGTAGGTGGCATACACCGGAAGGTAAATGCACACTGCTGTGACCGGTAATGCGATCCAGGCGCGAAGGTTCAGTGTGGATGCCAGTATCAGCCCCAGAGCCAGCCCAAAGCCACCGAACAGCGAGAGCTGCCAGTCTGCTGCCTGGTATTGGTACAGGTAGCGCGCCATTGCCCAGGTGAGCGTTGCCCAGCCTGTGCCGAGCACCACACTGAAAAGCAGCCGCTGCCACAGGCTCCAGAAACCACGCGTGCGCGAAGGGATTTCATCCGTCAGCAGTACCAGAACACCAATGAACAAACCAAACGAAAGGCCGAAAGAAAGCGAATTGGAGATGCGCTGCGGAGAGAAAAAGTCCTGCGTGCGGAAGGTCGCGTATACGTTCATGCCCATTGCCAGCGTTCCACCCAGCACCGCCAGCAGGAAACGCCAGGTCAGCGTCAGCGGGTTGTCTGCAATGCGGCGTGCAGTATTGCTGAGCCACACAAATCCACGTACAGGTGGGCTGACCACAGGCGGGAGGCTGGGCGATTCGTCGCGTACCAGCGCAAGCGCGCGCAGTGCCCCCGGGCGATTTGCCTGCTGCTGTTCAGCGAGATGCCGCACTGCCGTCAGTGACCGAATGCGGCCAATCACACGTCCTGCAAAGTCCGCCACCGCTGGCACACTGCGGTCAAGCGCGGTTTCTGCCAGAAGCAGGTCAATTTCGGGTGAGTAGATGGCCTCCTGCCACTGGCCATCCTGTCGCGCTTGCAGGTCAACGCGTGTCATCGTGGTCAGCATGCGGCCACGATACTCGGTCTTAATGTCATATTCCAGGCTGGGTTTCATCAGGCGCGCGCGTGTGCCCAGTACCTGAAGCGCGGCGAAACGCGCCTCTTCGTCAGTTTCGTCTTGTAGGGCTTTGGCGACCATCCGGGGAATTCGCGGCGTATCCGCTTCTGGCAGGGTCTCCAGGCGGTAAAGCGCGCGGATGCGTGCTGGCGTGTTGCCACTGCGGAGGGCGTGAAAGCAGACCCACCGGCGATCAACGTCATCCAGCGCATCCCACCAGAACGCGACATCGAGGTCATACTCCAGCGCGCCGCGCAGCAGCATCTGCTTGCCTTCATTGTCGATGGTCAGCCCATAGCGACCTGACGCGCGATAGAAATCATTCATGACCATAAAATGGGTGACGCCCAGCAGGAACCGCCCCTGCCCTGCCGCCCACGTATGCCGCGCCCGGCTGTACAGGTCCGCAGCTTCCAGAAGGTTGGCATCGCTCGTGTGGGCCAGTACCCCAGACAAATAATCGTCTTCGAGGTCATCCGAAAACATCGAGAAAACGTCAACTGTATCAGACAAAACAGCCTGAATATCGCTGAGGATTTCACTCACGGTAGCCTGCCGCGCAATCGGATCTATGGCGACAGCGCGCCTTAAGATCTCGGTAATTGTGGGGGCATACCCGTCAATGGGCGCTAAACTCTCCTGGAACTGGAGCTGCTTCAGCGCCAGTGGAATTGACCCGTCAAACGGCAGACGCCCGGTAATCATGTGATAAAGCATGACACCGAAACTGTAGATATCTGCCCGGTGATCCAGCAATTCAGACGTGAGCTGTTCTGGTGCCATATACATCAGGGTGCCAGATCCGGGATTCATGGCGCGCCCTTCGCGATCCAGCACGGTTGCCAGGCCGAAATCGGCCAGATACGGCGATTGAAACGAATCAAGGAGGATATTCTGCGGCTTAAGGTCCAGGTGGACGATCTTATTTAGGTGCGCATAATCCAGTGCAGCAGCGATGGCGGATGCCAGCCTGAGCACTTCAGGCAGGGGGAGCGGTCCGCGCTCCAGCAGCGAACCCAGCGAGCCACCAGAAACGTAGCGCATCACAATGTAGAGGCGGCCGCGATGCTCTCCAAAATCGTAGATAGGCAGAATGTGAGGGTGCTCCATCTGCGCAATGGTCTGGGCTTCACGCTTGAAAAGTGAGACAGGGTCAATTTCCTGCGAAAGACCATGAGCAATCGTCTTGATTGCGACCATGCGATTCAGACGCTGGTCGCGGGCTGACCAAACATCCGCCATGCCGCCGCGCCCGATATGTTCTACAATCTGGTACTGGTTGATCTGAACACCAATATCCACGCTTCACGCCCTCTGCACCCTTTTGTCACATTATAGCAGTGTGTTTAAGAAACAAAAACGACCCGGTCAAGGTCGCTGCCGGGTCGCTGGTTGTTGCATGTCGGTGAAAGGGGTTAGAAAACCGATTTGCCTGATGTGCGCGAAAGGTGCGCCATGAACTCGCTGCGGGTGACATTGTTTTCGCGGAACACACCAAGCATGGTGCTGGTGCTCATGCCAGAGTGACATTTCTGTACACCGCGAATCATCGAGCACATATGAACCCCGTCCATCACGACGGCGACGCCCTTGGGCTGGAGGACTTCATTAATGAAATCAGCGATCTGGCGCGTCATGCGTTCCTGCACCTGCAGCCGCCGTGCAAACATATCCACAATGCGCGGGATCTTCGAAAGACCGATCACTTTTTCGTTGGGGATGTAGGCCACATGTGCGCGCCCCAGAAATGGCAGCATATGGTGTTCGCACAGGCTAGCATATTCGATGTCGCGTACGATGACCATATCATCGTACTCTACGTCAAAGATTGCATTGTTAATGAGTTGCGCAGGGTCAATCGTGTATCCTTCCAACAGCTCCTCATAGGCTTTCGCCACACGATGCGGCGTGCGCAGAAGCCCTTCACGCTCTGGGTCTTCGCCCACTGCACGCAAAATCTGCTCGGTTGCCTTTTCGATCTGAGGCCGGTCAACTTTCGGAAGATCTAATTCGAATGTGCGCAGGAATTCGGCTGAATTCAGTTTTGCACCCAACATCTGGACAAAGTCTGTATGACCGTTGCTGTGCCCGTTGCCTTGCCCATTCGCATAGTTTCCATTTCCAGTCACCATATCCGCTAAATCCCCACCAAACTCGTTGTTTCCCATTACGTTTATCCTCGGCAGCAGACTGTAGTTTGGGTTGCTGGCAGCGTGGTGGAAAATGGCGTTGGTGCACACGTGCGCCAACAATCCCAATTCCAGTATAGGCGGTTTATGACGTGGATTGACCCAATCTCAGAGGATGCTAACAGACCCTTAAGCATTGGCTTAGTCCGAATAAGTTACAAAATAACGAAAGTCATTAAGCGTCAAAGATGCGATAGAGGAGCTGCAGGACGATCTCGCGTACCTGCGCAGGGTCCTTCGCAACACAGGGCAGCACCTGAATATCGGACGGGATACACAACCCGATGCGGATGTCCTCAGCGCTCCACGCATAGGGATCATCCTGTTTGTTGGCTGCCACGACGATGGGGGTATCGTGGTGAAACGCGCGGATCGTTTGCAGTACACTGATCGCCTCGCCAAACAACTCCGGCGTGCTGCTGTCAAAGACCACGATGTAACCGGGGACATCAACAGAGCTGATCAGATCCCGCATCCAGAGAAAATCAAAACTGCGACTTGCGGGCGGTTCAACGAACATGACCTTGAGCGCATTATCAAACGACAGGCTTGTGGTAGACCAACCTTCGGCATCCTGCTCGAAGTCGAAGCCACTTTCCTGGCTGATGGTCCTGATAAGCGTGGTCTTACCTGTAGCCGGTAAGCCAGCAACAATAATCTCGACCACTGCTGCTTCAGTTGATGTCGGAGTCATCACTCGCGGCCTCTCCACTCGCTGATCCGCACACATAGTATCACGGAAGCACTTAAAATGCATCCTACGCAGCGACTTTTTGCGTCCACTGCCATCATCCGGCACAAGCGATGTGCCTACTGTGTGATGGTTAGCAGTTGGGGAAGTGCCAATCCGTCAGTACCCGGTTCGCCAGGGTTGCTGAAGAACGTGAGGTGTTCATCGCATGTCTGGAGGCAGGGTGCGGCTTCTATGAGAATTCGATAAGTGCCAGTTAGAATCTCGTTTGGCAGGGTGGTCACATACGGATCGGCAACATAACCTCTGGTCGTCCAGCGCCGGGTGGGATAGCCGCCTGGGTGCCGGTTGGTGGCAATCACCCAATCGATACCGCGATTAATATCCTGAAGGGTAACCGTGATCAGATAATTTGCTGGCAGAAAGCGCAGCGCGCGCCAGTAAAGCGTGAGGTCGAGGGTTTGGCCAGGATGCAGTACGGACCCGGCAACCTGGTATGAAAGGAGCTGCAGCCCAACCTCGGTATTTGCCTGCACCGCTTTCGTGCCCGTTAGGCCGGGCGGCGTGCGCAGCGGGTATATCGCAGTTGGGGTTGCGGTTGCAAAGACGACACCACCAAAACAGACGAGAACGAGCAGCACCAAACGCGCCTCAGCGACTTCCAGCCATTTTGTCTCTCTGAAAGCTGGCTGAAGGGTGCGCCTGTTCCAGAACCAGCCCAGCACCAGCAAAATCACCAGCGTCAACCAGCTCATAACCCAGGCGGTGGTGCGGATTGGGGTAGATGACAGCGTGATGTCCACAATTCCGTTGCGCGACGCCGGGACTTCGATCCACATGAGTCCTGTGTCCAGATCGCGGTATAACGGGATCGTTTCGCCGTTAAGTGTGGCTTTCCACCCTGCAAAATAGGTGAGCAGCAACTGAAGCCTCAGCTCACGTTCGGAAATCACCTGAAACGACATGGACTGCGCCGACGAATTCAACAGGTTAACCTGCGCAGTCCGCATGTCGGGATTGTGCGAAATGCGGTCAATCGTACCGGTGCCATAGCTTCCCACCAGAACCCGGTTGGGGCGTACACCGAAAGGCAGCGTGGTGGGGACGGCAGTACCCGGAGGAAGCACCGCCACACCCCACCCCTGTTGCTCGTAACGGATTTGCGCGTCGCCCGAAACGTTGGGTGTCGCATTCAGCCAGAATGGTGACAGCCAGATGCCTGGCATTGCCATAAGCACCGTCACCATTAAGGCCGGCACCAGCATGCGCGCCCGCTGACCGAGAAAGCGTTCCGCCAGCAGGGGTACACCGCTGCCCGCGACGGCAAAACAGAAGGCGCATACACTCAGAATCCAGGTTTGCGACGGGGCCGCCAGAAGCGCTGTTGCCAGCACAATAACCCCTGTGGCAGCAAACAACGACGGCACGGTTTGCCGCCGCATGACGGCCCCCAGGGTGCCGAGAAGCGCAAACAGCCCGCTGATCCAGCCCAGGGTGAACTGTACCGGCGGCTTCAGGGCAGCAATGTCAAGCTGATCGAATGCCGCGAATACGGTGCGAAGCCTCAGTGTATGCGTGTACCCGGAACCAGTCGGCATATCCCACCGGATGCCCTCACGCTCAAACAGGGCAGGCAGCCAGAAGAAAGCTGCCAGCATGACGCCGCCAGCCATAGCCAGTATGACCCCAACGATGCTGTTGCGCTGAGTCATGCCCAGCAACAACAGCAGCAGCATACCGGCCAGCGCCATCTGAGGGAACGTGAAGATAAGCATCGCGGTGATGAACGAGGTCACGAACCCATCGATTGGGCGCTGATAAAGGACAAGCTGCCCACCAAAATACAGCAGCGCAGGCAGCAGCGCTGCCGCAAGCGCACCCGGAAGATCGCCCAGGACATGCGGGATCGTGAACGCAATATAAGGGTTAAAGAGATAGAGCAGGTAGGCCAGAACAGCGCCAATCGGGTTTGTCCATGCCTGGGCGAACAGGTACATGCATACGCCAGACACAGCCAGCGACAGCCCATACACCAGGCGGATCGCGTTGACAGTGTCGTTGGTAAACAGCATGTCGATGAGCGCTGCAAGCAGCGGCGCGCCGGTCGGCAGGAAGTTTGGGATCGGTGCCCCATAACCGTTGATGGCATGTGCCGACCAGCGTGGATAGAGCACGCCTTCGCGCAATAACCGCGTGAAATCTGCCGTCATGAAAGCGTGATTTTCGTTTGCGCCAGTCATCGGCAATCCCGGATACAGCCAGAAGAGCCAACCTGCCAGCAAACCAAAAGCCAGCACCAGGGGTATGCCCCAGTTAATACCCTGGCGCGCCCTACGCATCCACAGCGGAAGGTCTTGTAAGGGAATCTCCACAGTCGTTGACATAACGTCTATTGTAGCGACATTACGCTTGCTTTGCGCGGGTGAGAATGCTATGCTCACCAACGGTTGGAAGGTGGTTGGTTTGATGAACATTCACAGGGTAACCGCTGCCCATCTTCCTCAGATTCAGGGTCTGCGCGATGAACATGGTGTGCTGCTGCGCCAGTCAAACGCGCGCCACGCACTTCCACCCCTGAATAATGAGGAAGACTGGCTGCACAACCCGAACTGCGGCGTGTTTGTGGGCGTGCCGCAGCCAACGGACTCATGGGTTGCGGGGTACATCATCGCATGGGCACGGCAGAGTCCGTTTGGCGAACTGCCTGAGAACACTGGGTTAATTACTGAACTGGTGCTGGATGCCCACCGCTATTATGGTGGCCTGGGGCGCGCACTCGTAGACGCGGGCCGGGCATGGCTGACAGAACAGGAATGCCAGGGCGTGGCGGCACTTGTGCCGCGCTTTCGGCCTGTGGAGCAGGCCTTCTGGCGGGCGCTGGGTGCCGTACCTGAACCCCATGGCTGGGACATCATGAAACAGCAGCCCATGTGGGAACTGCTTTGGATAGCGTTATGATTCGATCAGCAAGACAGGAAGACGCAGCGGCGATTGCCCGGCTGTGGGAACACCTGGTTGCGTATCACCAGACCCTGGACGGGGATCTGCCGCAAGCCGCGGCTGAAGGCGGTAAAAGGTATGCAGAGCGCCTTATCAACCGCCTGGATGACACCCATACGCAGGTGTTTGTAGCGGAGGAGGGCGGTAAGGTTGTGGGCTACGTGCTGGGGGTGATCGCAGATTTTGTGCCAGAGATGTTCATGCCGACTATCGGGGGGTTTCTGGCGGATATTTATGTGGAAGATTCCAACCGCCGCACAGGAATTGGGCGCGCACTGGTAGAGACGCTCATGGACTGGTTCCGGTCCCGCAGTGTGCGCTATGTAGAATGGTATGTGGCATCGAACAACACCGCCGGGCGAGCATTCTGGCAGGCGGTGGGTGGACGTGACCTCATGATACGCATGCGGGTCAATCTGACGAACGAATAGAGACACTGGTCATGACAGAACTGCTATATCATACAGACAGCTACATCAGAGCATTTGACGCCATCATCACCAGCCATGATGCAGAACAACACGGGCTTGTGCTGGACCGGACGGCGTTTTATCCCGGCGGGGGTGGGCAGCCGCACGATCTGGGGCATATTATGGTGGGCGACGCAGCACTTACGGTTGTGAAGATCGCGCGCGGTCACGTGCACGTCCTGGATGCCGCCCACCCACTTCCCGATGTGGGCACCAGCGTGCGCGGTGTGCTGGACTGGGATCGGCGCTATAAGCTGATGCGTACCCACACCGCGATGCATATTCTGTGTGGGGTGGTGTGGCGCGATTACGGTGCGAGCGTAACCGGCGGCAACATGGAACCCCTGGAAGGCCGCATGGATTTCGAGTTTGAACGGCTGCAGAAAGCGCTGGTGGCGGAAATCGAAGCACGAATCAACGCTGAAGTCCTGGCAGCGCGCGACCTGCGGGTGAAAATCCTCCCGCGCGAAGAAGCGTTTCAGATCCCGGATCTCATCCGCACCAAGATCAATCTCCTCCCGGAGGGGATCGCTGAGGTGCGCACGGTGGAGATCGTCGGCCTGGATTTGCAGGCCGATGGCGGTACACATGTTGCGAATACGCGCGAAGTTGGCACCCTGCGCATTACAGACTACAAGAGCAAGGGCGGCATCAACAAGCGCATTTACGTGGAGATTGGCGGCTGATGCGCACCCTGCACCCGGTGACGATTCAGGAGCGGTTCGTGGGCAGCGGTGTCTACAACATGCACCGTGACGGCCAACCGCTGAATGCTACAGAGTCGTGGACGATTCACGAAAAAGAGCCTGGCGTGTGGTTCACGCGCGTGGACATCGACTATCGCGCGGTGGATGGCAGCAGCCGTCTGATGGAGATCCTGCTGCTGCCTGCCCAACCACGCGCCATCGAACGCATTACCGAGGTCATCCAGACGCCAGAGCACACCGAGCGGCGCGAATATCTGTTTGACGACGACTCGGTTTCGGTCATTTACGGTGAAACGCGCGATGTGCGCGATTTTCCGTTAGAGTCCGGTTACGTGGTCATGATTTCCGCGCTTGTCCTGATGGGGTTCGCGGCGCTGCGATTGTCCAAACATCCTGCCATGACCGTCACCGGTTTCGACCAACGGAGCCACAGCATCACGCTCATCAACCCCTACCGTGTCGCAAGCGCAGGCACGGAGTCGATCAGTGTGGGACAGCGCACCGTGCGCGTGCAGCGGTTGGTACTTACGCATGAGCAGGCCGCACCGCAGTCCATTCTGATAGATGATCATGGGATCGGGCTGCGTTTTGAGGGCGCACGCGATTCTGTAATCAGCAATTACGCATTTCGGGTGCAGGCATGATTCAACGGCTAACGCTTTTTCTGGGACCCGAACGCCTGCGCCTGCTTTTCCTGCTGCTGGCCACTACCGGCCTTACCAGCCTGGTGCTCAACGCCGTTGACGGGGAATGGGTAACCACCGTCCAGACCGGCCTTGCAGTCATCTTCATTGTGGGGGCGCTGGTCATTGTGGGCGGCAGAATGACCCCGTTTGACCGTGGACGGTTAATCGGCCTCGCTTTGCCGGCCCTGGGAGCGGTGGTACTGGCCCTGCTGGTGCTGCCGCAGTATGCGATCTTTCTGATTGGGGGCGCTGTGGGCTGGGTGCTGGCCGGATTATTTCTGTTTAATCCCAAAGGCCCCATGCAGTACGAGCGTGCCGTCAAACATCTGCGTAAGGGACAGTATGCAGAAGCGGTCAGCGAAATGGATGATCTGATCAAGTCACAGCCGAAAGTCGCCAATCACTACCGGTTCCGCGCAGAACTTCTGCGGTTGTGGGGCAGGTTCGACCGTGCGCGTCGTGATTACCAGCGCATGATCGACCTGGAGCCGGACTCCGCACTCGGTTACAACGGGCTGGCCGAGGTCTATCTGCAGGAAAGGCAGTACGACCGTGCCCGCGATGCCGCCCAGCGTGCCTATGCGCTGGCCCCTGCTGAATGGGTGGCAGCCTATAACCTGGGTATGATTGAAGATCGCCTGGCGCTTTCTGAAGCGGTGATCACGCACCTGCGGCAGGCGCTGGCGCTCAAAGTTGGGGATGCGCGTCACCGGCTGCTGATCCATCTGTACCTGGTTCGTGCCTATGTGCGCCTGGGACAACTGGACGCCGCCCAGCAGGAGCTGGCTGCGTTGAACAAACTGCGCGGTGGCCTGAACGAATGGCAGGTTCTGTTTCAGGATCCGAAATCCGAGACCCTGCGCATGGTCATCGAGGACGATGTAAAAACCGCCGAGGCCCTGATGAACCGCACGCTGGACCTCTCCACGCTGAAGGGGGAGACATGAGTCGCCGTCGCAGACTGGTGTATGCAGCGATATTTGCCACAGGGGCGCTGGCGCTGTTGGGCTTTGGTGTGTTTATTTCCGGGATCCTGGTGGAGTTGTTCGGCGACCGCCCGCCAGAGCAGCTCAGCCTTTCGTCCATTTCGCCAGCGATTCAACTGGCGCTGGCAGGATTGTGCCTGGCCGCCCTCATGCTGGCCTCGTGGTTTGGCCTGGTGGCCCTGCTGCTGGCACGCCAGGCACGTCAGCGCGGTTCAGGATACGGCGACGCCTACCGGCTTATCGAGGCGTTTCGCTTCAGCGAGGCAATCCCACTGCTGGAGCGCTCGATCCGAGAAGGTAAGGAAAATTCGGACGTGCTTATGCTGCTCACCAGCGCCTATGCCTATACGGGCCAGTATGCCAAGGCACAGGCAGCAGCGGATAGGGCGGTGCAGCTTTTTCCAGATGATCCCGGTTCATACATCACACTGGCCAACGGATACCGCCTGCAGGCCGCCTATGATGAGGCAGCGGCAGCACTTCAGGCGGCCATCGAACGCGCGCCGGATCAGCCTGTGCTGTGGGCAGAACTCGGCTTTATCGAGCTGTTTGCCGGAAACCGCGATGAAGCCAGCGCGGCGTTTCGTAAAGCGGCTGAATATCCAATGCCTGCCATGTACGCCGTGCGTGTCTACTATCATCTGGCAGAGGATTACCAGGACAACGGCAGCGCTAAGGAGGCTACCAAAGCCACAGCCCGCATGATGAGCGCGCGCGACGGGCTGGCCGTGTGGAAATCCGGGCTGAGTGCGCTACAGGGTACGGCCTACGGGCAGGCGCTCTATTACGAAATCAGCGATATTGAGCGCGCGCTGAACGAAGCCGACGCGGCAACGCTCGGCTGAGGGTGCAGGGATGTTTCGGACGCTGCGTGCAATCCTGAATGAATTTCCGCAATGGGAACGCCCCGCACAGGTCGGCCTGATCACCGGCGCAGTGCTGCTGGTGGCCATGCTCGCGGTTGGGCTGATTGTGCCAGCGCAGCGACAGAACGCGCTGCTGGCGACTGGCGGGCTGCTGCTTACCCTCCAGCTTATCGTTCTGTGGGCGAATCGCGGTATGGTTACAGACCATACGCGCGCGCAGCGGCTGTACCTACAGGAAGACTTTGAGGCTGCGCGCGACCTGCTGGAGCGAATACCTGCACGCGAACGCAGCGCGAATGCGATAGCCTTGCTGGGCAATACGTACCGCCAGCTTGGGATGCTGCCGCAGAGCCGGGCCGCGCTGCATGAGGCGTTGGCGCTGGCACCGGATCATCATTATCCTCTATACGGGTTTGGACGCACACTGCTGGTGAGTGGGGAATTTGGCGACGCAGCCAGAACCATCGCGCAGGCGCTGGAACAGGGAGCGCCCGCCATTGTGAAGTTTGATCTGGCAGAAGCGGCCTACCGTGCAGGCGACCTTGCCATTGCGCGGCACGCACTGACGACGCTGCCCGCTAGCGCTGAAGCTCACCGTAACCTGATGGCGCACTACCTGTTGTACCGCCTGGGGGAAGCGGAGCAACCGTCATCTGCCCTGGTTCACGCAGGGCTGGCCTACTGGCAAGCCACAGCCGCACGTTTTCGAGATACACCTTATGGCATTGTTTTGGCGGAGGACATTCACCATATGCAAGCACCTGCAAAGGAGAATTAGGCAATGTTTACCTCTCGTGACGGCAATATTTCGATCTTCCGTGTTGGTTTAACGGTGGGCATTCTTGGGATCTTCTTCATCGTCGGCGGGCTCGTCATTTTCCAGTTCGAGCAGCAGACCTACCGCCAGCCGCTTGAAATTGTTCCACCGGTCAGCGCTCAGCGGCTGGCTGCCGAACGGATCACCGATACCGCCCAACGTGTTTATTACCAGTCCTCGCAAACACCCGAAGAAATCGTGGAGCACTACATGGGACTGCTGCGGGATTTCTACCCGGATGAGGAGTACGTGGGCTGCCAGCGAACTCCCCCTCTGCCCGATATCTTCCCCAACTATCAGCCGGGGAACGGCGTCGTACCTTACCACTTTACCTGTGTCTTTGACCGCTCAACTTTTGGCGCAGATCAGATTACTACCGTCATCATTCATCCGGGCGTGCGCAACGATGCAACGGGAGAGAATTATGAGGGAACAACCCGAATCGAGTATGAGCAGTTCTGGCAGCCCTAGGCGCGGTGGCATACTGCTCATCGTAACGCTGGTGGCAGTGGTTGTCGCGCTGCTGGTGACGCTTCAGGTGGGGCGTGTGCTGTTTGCGATTGTATTCCCGCCTTCGCCGCCGCTGCCTGCTGGCATCACAGAGCTTGAACACATCTATGAACAGAACGTTCCCGGTGTGGATGCGTGGGTGTATGCCAGCACCACAGACGCCTGCCAGATGGCGCGTTTCTATGAGCAGCAGGGTGGATCGTGCCGCATCGCACCCGAAGTGTGTACAACGGGCGTAGTACGTGCTGATGTCACTCGCTCTGTGGGCGAGAACGTGGCGCAGTGCACGGGTGAGGGATATTTTTCTATCTTTGCCTTCAGTTGGGAAGCGATCATCGCAACCGGCTATCGCGACGACTATCCCACCCGCCTGCGCCTTTCGCGCGAAATCTACTGGACGGGTTCGCTGCCACGTCCCACCCCCGTCCCCACCGAAGAACTCCCGACCCCGGCGGCGACCGAAGCGACCAATTAAAGCCTATCCCGCGCTCAGACCAACGTGTGAGCGCGGGATATGTCCCTGACCAGGCTGCGCGCCCCTCTGTGCTGCCTGTGCCAAATTGCACCTACCCAACACGCTAAAATTAGCCGATAATTATATGTAAGATCAGGACTGACAATATGGGAGGTGTAACCGTGGTGGTGAGACTTAGGGTGCTCACACCGCGCGCGATTACTTACCTGAATTCGCGGTTGACGACCCGCCGCTAAACGCGGACGGTTAAAGGCTCTTACACAGAAGCCCTCGTTGACCCTTCTCAGCGGAGTCGGGTTTCATAGTTATAATTCGCGCGTATCAGGTGAGAACAATCGTGGAGAGAACCAATGCCATTTGAGGCAGTAAGTCCAAGAGTAGAGATCCCTAAACTTGAGCAGGAAGTCCTGGACTTCTGGCGCAACAAACGCATCTTCCAGCGCTCTATGACCGAGCGCGAAGGTGGGCCAGCCTATGTCACCTACGAAGGCCCGCCCACTGTTAACGGTACACCCGGCGTGCATCATGTGCTGGCCCGCGCCTTCAAAGATATGTTCCCGCGCTATAAAACCATGCGCGGCTACTACTGCCTGCGCAAGGGTGGCTGGGATACCCATGGGCTGCCAGTTGAAATCGCGCTGGAAAAAGAGCTGGGCTTCACCCACAAACACCAGATCGAAGCATATGGCATCGCACAGTTCAACGACAAAGCACGCACCAACGTGCTGCGCAACATCGCATCCTGGGAACGCTTCACAGAGCGTATGGCCTACTGGACAGACCTGGATAACGCCTATGTCACGTTTTCGAACGACTATATCGAAAGCGTCTGGTGGATTCTGAAGCAGTTTTTCGACAAGGGTCTGATCTACAGAGGCTACCGCGTGGTGCCGTTCTGCACGCGCTGCGGCACACCGCTCAGCAGCCATGAAGTGTCTTTGGGCTATGACGAAGTCGCAGATCCCAGCGTGTTTGTGCGCTTTCCGCTGCGCGATAAGCCGGGTGTCTACTTCCTGGTGTGGACGACAACACCCTGGACGCTGCCGGGCAATGTGGCGCTGGCAGTGGGCGCGGATGTTGATTATGTACAGGTTGAAGGCCCTGGTGCAGATGGCGAAGGCACCGAAAACCTGATCCTGGCAGAAGCATTGGTTGGCAAAGTGCTGAACAACCCCGAAGCTTACCAGGTGGTGCGCCGCTTCAAAGGCCGTGAATTGGCGGGAACACACTATCACCCGCTCTATACCTTCCTGCCGGTTGAACAGGATTACGCCTATGTGGTGACTGGAGATTTCGTCAGCACCGAGGATGGTTCCGGGATCGTACACATCGCGCCGGCATTTGGTGCGGATGACCTGGAAACCGGGCGCAAGAACGGCCTGCCTGTGCTGCGCACCGTGACCAGTGAGGGACACTTCATCGATGCGGTGACCAAGTTCCGGGGTGTGTGGTTCAAAGATGCCGATCCGGAAATCACGCGCGACCTGCGCGAACGCGGTCTGCTGTATAAAGCGGAAAAGTACACCCATAACTATCCCTTCTGCTGGCGCGATGACACACCGCTGATGTACTTCGCGCGCGACTCGTGGTTCATCCGCACCACAGACTATCAGGACACGATGATCGCGCTGAACCAGACGATCAATTGGGTACCGGATCACATTCGCGAAGGGCGTTTCGGGAACTGGTTAGACGAACTGAAGGACTGGGCCCTGGGGCGCGAGCGCTACTGGGGCACACCGCTGCCGATCTGGGTGGACGACCAGAACGGGGACATGCTGGCCGTTGGCAGCGTGGCGGAGCTTAGCCAGCTTTCTGGCCGCGACCTCAGTGACCTTGACCTGCATCGTCCGCATGTCGATAACATCACGTTCCCGAATCCCAAGGGCACAGGCGGCACGATGCGCCGCGTGCCTGAGGTGATTGATGTGTGGTTCGACAGCGGCGCGATGCCGCTGGCGCAGTGGGGCTATCCCGCCCACAGCCAGGGCATATTTGAAGGGCAGTACCCGGCAGATTATATCTGCGAAGCGGTCGATCAGACGCGCGGTTGGTTCTATACGCTGCATTCGATCAGTTCGATGCTGTTCGAACAGGTCGCCTTCAGGAACGTCATCTGCCTGGGGCTGATACTGGACGCCAAAGGCGAGAAGATGTCCAAGAGCAAGGGCAACATCGTTGACCCCTGGGACGTGATGAACCTGCACGGGACCGACGCGATGCGCTGGTATCTGTACACCTCCAGCCAGCCGGGCGAAGCGCGTCGCTTCTCAATGGATCTGGTGGGTGAGGTGGTCAAGAAGTTCTGGCTGACGTTGTGGAATACCTACAGCTTTTTCGTCACGTATGCCAACCTTGACGGGTGGACGCAGGGCGGTTCTGTGCCGCCGGTGAAGGAACGCAGTGAACTGGATCGCTGGATTCTGGCGGAACTGCACCAATTGGTGCGCGATGTCACCGATGCTTATGAGCGTTATGACGTGCCCGCCGCCACGCGTCCGGTGCAGGCGTTTGTTGATAACCTGAGCAACTGGTATGTGCGCCTGAACCGCCGCCGTTTCTGGAAAAGTGAAAGCGATGCGGATAAGCAGAGTGCCTATGCCACGCTGTATGAATGCCTGGTGACGGTCTCCAAGCTGCTGGCTCCCGCCATGCCGCTGGTGGCGGACAAAATCTACCGGAATCTGGTGGCAGCATCTGACCCGAATGCGCCTGAAAGCGTGCATCTGGCAGCCTGGCCGGGCTACGATGAAACGATCATCGATCAGCGTGCGCTGGACGATATGCGCCTTGCCCAGCAGTTGGTCAGCCTGGGGCGCGCTGCCCGTGAAACCGTGCAGATGGGTGTGCGCCAGCCACTGGCAGAGGTGCGCTTCGTCACACGCAGCCGCGACGAGGCCGATGCTGTGGAGCGCATGCGCGACCTGATCGCCAGCGAACTGAACGTCAAACAGGTGGTAGTGCTGCGCGATGCCCAGGATCTTGTACACTTCGCCCTGAATCCGCTGCCCGCCAAACTGGGGCGCAGATTCGGGAAGGATTTCCCCGCACTTCAGAAGTACCTTCGCGAAAGCGAACAGGATGTGGTGCGTGGATGGGCAGCGGTGCTGCTGAAAGGCGAAGCACTGACGGTTGAACTGGACGGTCAGCGCTATACCGTCACCCCTGACGAAGTTGAGGTCAAGCAGCTCTCTACAGAAGGCTATGCTGTTGCCGAAGAGGGGGGCTATGTGGCAGCGCTGGATACAACGCTGAACGATGACCTCATCATGGAAGGACTGGCCCGCGAGGTGGTACGGCGCATTCAGACGATGCGCAAGGATGCAGATTTCGACATCGAAGACCGGATTGACGTGGTTTACACCGCCAGCGACAAACTGGCGCAGGCCATCGCCAAACATGCCGAGTATATCCAGGCCGAAACGCTGGCTGAAAACATGGTGCAGCGTGAACCCGAAAACGGATACTACCGCGCCGAGTTTGTGCCGCACGAAGATCGCACGCTCGATACATCCATCCGAGGTGAAACGCTGAAGCTCGGTGTGAAGCGCATCGCGGAGTAGTTTTGGTCAAAGTTTACAACGCAGCAAACAGGGCGGGTGAACCGCCCTGTTTGTTTTGTGGGTCAGGACAGGCCATGTTAGAATAAATCACCAACTGGAGGGGCGCTGTTTTGGTCAGAATCGTGCAACGCAGCGTGCCTCAGGACTGCTACAATCGCAGAAAGTTGTCTTCCTTGACTGAAACCATGACTGAAAACAATCCGGTATCGCTACAGGCTCTACTCCAATTTGCGCTTCCCCTGGGCACGGTTCTGGTGACTGGCTCACCAGAGACGATGATCAACTGGGCCGTCACCGTGCGCGCGCAGCCCCCGGCCTTCCCGGATATTTACGGTGGCGAACTGGCGCTGATTTCGCTGGAAGTGCTGCGCGGCTACAACAGCCGCATCACCCTTATCGAGGTTGTGGAAAGCCTGGCGGAAGTCGGCGTTCACGCCGTGTGCGTGCAGGAAGAAATTTCGCAGGCGGTGATGAACTTTGCCAGCGAAAAACACATCAGCGTACTGGCACTGCCGGAAGACAGCAGCCTGCCCGGTGTCGAACGCGCCATTAACAAACTCATCCTGAACCAGGAAGCGCAGCTCACCCAGCGCGCCATAGAAATCCAGCGCCAGCTCACCCGTCACGCTGCGGAAAACCGCGATCTCAATGGGCTGCTTCAGATCATCGCCCGCGCCACCGCCAAACCGGTCGTCATCCACGATGACGCAGGCGTGATGATGGCGCAGGTCTACCCCACTGTGGCACGGCGTGCGCACGGAGGGCGTCCCGCAGCCACCCTTCCGTTTGCTGCTTTCCAGACCTGGCTGGCGCGCGACGCACCCAGCGCACAGGGGGCGATTGTGGACAGCCCCATAGGTTACACCACCGTGCTGAAGGTTGAAAAGCGCGTTGCTGGCTACCTGTCGCTGGTCGATAACCAGACCGAACTCAATGAATTTGACCGGCTTGTCCTGACGTATGGCGCGGATGTGTGCGCAATTGAGCTTGCCAAAACGCGCGCCATCGCCACGGCGGTTGAGCAGACGCGCGGAGACTGGATTCAGATGTGGCTGAGCGGCACGCCTGCCGACGATGACCTGCTGACCACACGAGCGCAGCAGGCTGGTTACGACGCGGTTGTGCCTTACCAGGTGGCAGTTTACCGAGCACTCAGCCGATCTGGCACATCGCTCCCGCTAGAGTCGCTGGTGTCGCTGGTGCGGGACGACATCGCGCGGCGGCAGCTTAATGGTGCCGTCGGCCAGTATGTGGACGTTATCGTCGTGCTCTTCCAACTGGATAATCCTGTGCAGCCTCAGCGCGTTCGCCAGATCACAGAAGAAATCCGCACACAGCTTGCCACCAGAACACCGAGCGGGTCGGTGGCGGCGGGTCTCAGCCGTCCAATGCAGGGGCTGTCTGCCCTGCGCGAGGCCTACCGCGAAGCCAAAGACTCGCTGAGCATTGCCGCAGAATTGGGTGACCGTGAGGCCACAACCTTCTATGGCGACCTCAAGTTGTTTCAGTTTCTGCTGTCGCTCAAAGATCGCAGTCTTGACCAGATGCGGCGCTTTTATGAAGAGTCGCTGGCACCGCTGGCCGAACACGATGAACGCAAACAGGGCGACCTGATCCGCACCTTAAACGGATTCTTCGAAGCCAACGGGAATCTGGCGAAGGCCGCGGAAAATCTCGACGTGCATCGTAACACGCTTGTCTACCGGTTGGAGCGCATCAGCGAACTCACCGGCCTTGACCTTAACGATGCCGAGAATCGCCTGATTCTGCATTTGGCCCTCAAGGTACAGCGCGTTCTGGCGACACTTCCTAAACACTGATTACGTCTCAGCGCGACTGACCGCTACCCTTAAGAAATACAGCGCGTTCTGGCGACACTTCCCAAACATTAATCCACGGTCTTTTTGCGTTGCCTGCGCCCACGATTCCGCGCATCTGTGGATGGACAGTTGTGTAACTGGCAAAGGGGTTGTATCCTAGAGATACTTATCCCAAAATATCCCAAGTTATTCCAACACTCATGACCTGGCGGCTGCATCTCACAAACGAAGTTATCACCCGGTTGGATATTCTCCCCGGTATACAGACAAACGCTTCTGCGCCCAGCCCAGCCCTGCTCGTGGTCTGGTTGCGGCGGAATCGGTGTGCCTACTTTCAACTGGACAACGGCGCACCCCTGGGCGAGGCTGTGTTTGACCCGCCATTCTCGCCAGATTACGCCACTGCGGAATGGCGTGATTATGTTGCCACCCTGCGCGCACCCAATAATCACTTTCTGCCTGCTGTGCATGCAGCAGAAACCCGCGTTCATCTTTCGGCAGACGGTGTTACTCAAATGTTCCATGATGGCAGCCTGCATCTGTTCCAGGGTGGCGAACCCACGCCGCTCAGCGTGTCGGCACGGACAGAGTTCAGGGTTGCAGATTTGGAGCAGCATGGCAACGGTATCGCGGCGCTGGATACAAAAGGCAAACTTCACACGTTTCGCGCTGGCCAGCCCGTGCAGATTGACGAGACGGGAATCGGCGGTCGCGGAAGCAGCGACCTTATCGAACTGAGAATGGCCCACGCGGATTGTGTATTCCTTTCAGACAGCCGCCACCTGCTGCGCATATGGCCGGGTGTTGAGAAGAAGACGACGGAGACACATTACCGGGTCGGGCGTGTGGTCAGCTCGCCATCCGGGAAGCGACTTCTGGTGAGCGATAACGACTCTGGGGTGATCAGACTATACGATGGCACCACCATGGAACAGACTCACCAGCGTTTTGCCATTGACCTGATTGAGGAATCCGACCGGATTCAGTTGATTGCGGACGCGCCACCGGCCTGGATAGCCGTCAGCGCGCTGGCGCTGGAGGACGGTGAGCATCTGGCATTTGCGATGTCTGGGTTTGTATGTGTCACCACCATCGACCAGTTGGACCCGATTCCCTGACCGTCTCAGTCAGCACCACAGGTTGCGATCACCTGAGGTTTGTTGGCCGATTGATTGATGCGCCGTACTGCCCTCACCACGCCACCGCAGTGCGGCAAGGAGACGGGGATGAAAGACCATTGGGTTTCAGCCCCACCCCCAATGCTAAACGCGCGTTCGGGCGAGGGCCGGATTCTTTAACAGCATCCCGGCAGCAAACGCTAACGGCTCGCCAGAACCCCTATCCAAAGCCCGGCGCTGGTGTTGATGTGTGCGGATGCATCACTGCTCGCCAGTGGCAAATTCGGGTGCAAGGCCGCTGTAACGCGCTCAGGCCTCACACCCACATGCGGAGGATTCATGTGAGCGGCACCATGTGGATTACGGTAACCCCATCGCCACCTTCGCTTGGCGCAGCCGTTTCGACCTTGGAAACCAGGGTATGCCCTTCCAGATATTCCCGCACCGCCTTACGCAGCGCACCGGTACCTTTGCCGTGGATGATACGCGCAAATGGCAAACCGGAAGTATACGCCGCGTCGATATACGACTCCAGACGCTCGATGGATTCCTCTACACGCTGGCCGCGCAGATCCAGTTCAAGGCCGGGGGATTTCGTGCGCGGTACCACCGGTTCAGTGGACTCGTAGCGGCGGACATGGCCGCGCTGCATCGCGCGCTTCTGGCTGCGCGAGCGTTTTTCCAGTTCAGTGACTTTGGCGCGCACGCGCAGCGTTCCAACCTGGATTACGGCTTCGTCGCCGCTGAGTTCGGATACCGTCCCCTCTGCATTCAGTGTAGACAGCCACACAGTGTCGCCCAGGCGCGGATTCCAGTCAGGACGTTCGGCGGCCTCGGTTACATTGGCCACAGGCTGGCGCGAAAACGCAACGATTTTCTCGGCGGCTTCCTGCACTGCACGGAGGTTATCCAGCGGCAGCCCGGCGGTGCGCATGTCTGCACGCAGGCGGCGTATTTCCCGGCGCACGTCTTCCAGTTCTTCGTCTGCGTTACGCCGGGTCGCGTTGATAATGTCACGCCGCTCATCCTCAATCTTGTCCAGGCGTGCCTGCAGGCTGTCGCGTTCAGTCTGAAGTTCCTGGCGCAGCCGTTCAGCTTCTGCGTGCTGGCGTCGGATCAGCTCGCGGGTGCGGTGGATTTCGTCCAGCAGATCGTCTGCAATCAGATCCTCGGTGGCCACCATACCGCGCGCCGCACTGATGATGTCTGCGCGCAGTCCCAAACGCTGGGCAATCGCCAGCGCATTCGAGCGCCCCGGCAGCCCCACAATCAGGCGGTAGGTGGGTGCCAGCGTATCCAGGTCAAACTCCACACTGGCGTTGCGCACCCCTGGGGTTTCGACGCTGTAAATCTTGAGTTCCGGGTGATGGGTGGTAACCATAGTGGTCACATGCCGTGCAAGCAGGTAGCTGAGAATCGCCCTGGCCAGCGCCGACCCTTCTGCGGGATCCGTGCCAGCGCCAACCTCATCCAGCAGCACCAGTGACCGCGGACCGCATTCGTCCAGGATACGGATGGTATTGGTGAGGTGAGCGGAAAACGTACTCAGGGACTGCTCAATGCTCTGCTCATCGCCAATATCAGCGTAGACGCCTTCAAAGACCGTCAGGCGGCCTTCTTCGGCAGGCAGATGCAGCCCGCACTGGGCCATCAGCGCCATAAGTCCCACCGTCTTCAGCGAAACAGTTTTGCCGCCGGTATTCGGCCCGGTGATGACCATTACCCAGGTTTCGTCATCATACTCTACGTCTATGGGGACCACGTTGCCCTTCAGCAGCGGGTGACGTGCGCCGCGCAGCATGATCGTGCTGCCGGGGTGATTGGCGCTCTTGGGCTGGAACGGCACAAGTGAGGGTTGAACAGCGTTAAGCGCATCTGCAAACTGTGCTTTGGCCAGCACCAGGTCGAGATACGCCATGACCTCAACAGTGCGCACGATCTTTTCGGAGTCCTCACTGACAATGGCTGTAAGCGCCGTCAGGATGCGGCGGATTTCTTTTTCCTCGTCAATCTGAAGCTCGCGCCACTGGTTGTTCAGTTCGACCGTTTCCAGTGGTTCGATAAACAGCGTCGCGCCGGAAGACGACGAATCGTGAATAATCCCTGGTATCTTGCCTTTGTTATCGGCTTTCAGCGGGATTACGTAACGCCCATTGCGCATGGTGATGAGGGCTTCCTGCAGGTAGGTCACTTTGGAGCTTGAGGTGATAATGCGGTTCAGTTTGGTTTGCAGACGGTCGAAGGCAATCTTGAGGTCACGGCGAATGACGGCGAGTTTGGGGCTTGCACTGTCTTTCACTTCGCCGTTGTCATCAATCGCCCCGCTGATAGATTCCTGAACATCAGGGCATTCTTCTGCCTCAGCGGTCAGCTCTGCCAGCAGTGGATACTGTCCACTCATTCGCCCTAGGGTGCGCTTCAACGTTGTGGCACGTCGCAGCGTCGCCCTGATGTCAAGCAGTACAGAAGCATCGATGATGACACCGCGCTGCGCTGCAATGGCAACGTCGCGGATATCACGCACGCCCCCCATGCTGATATTGACCTTGTTTTCAAACAACGCGCGGGCTTCTGCCGTTTCGCGCTGCCATGTGCGGGCTTCGTCCAGGTCAATGCTCGGAATCAGTTCCCGCGCCAGATCCGCACTCCCGGAAAACGAGGTGAATTTCGCTAACCGGTCCAGTACCTTGTTCAGTTCCAGGAGGTGGAGGTATTTTTCATCTATCATTGCGGCTTTTCTTTGCGCTGATCGTTAACTTGAATGGCGCTGCGTTCATCAGGACTGGACAGACCAGAACAGCAAGTGGGACTGGTGTGCTGGTATTCTGTCAGCCAGATTTGCAGACCCTCTAAGTATAGAAGGCATTGGGCTGTTTTTCAATTTGGAGTTTCTTTAAGGGTCATGATGGTTCATTAGGAATTAACGAAAACCGCATCAGAAACGTGTAAATGCGGCGCAAACGCGGGTAGCAGCAAAAGGCGTCCGACTGGTGCACAATCGGACGCCTGTGGTGCTTACACTGCCACACGCAAGCGCATTACTGCGAGGGCGTCGGCTCTGGGGTCGGAACCGGGGACTGAGGCACCTCTGGGGCGTTAAAACCCTCCACAGCGCCAGGCAGGCTGTTAAAGTCAAACAGGAAGGGACTGTTAGACGGAACCAGCGCCAGGCTGATGTTGTCAGACAGATTCTGAACGTATTCGTACTGGATCAGGGCGGGGTTCGCCGCGATCTGCTCGCTGACCAGTCTGAGCGCCTGGGCCTGTGCTTCTGCCTGCAAGATCGTGGCGCGCGCCTGACCTTCGGCACGCGTCACCTGGGCATCACTTTCACCCTGTGCCACAATGCGGGCCCGTTCCGCCGCCTGCGCGGCTTCCAGAGAGCGGCGTTCGGCAATCTGCACCTGTTCGATTGATTGGGCGAACTCCGCATTGCTGAACGACACATCGCGCACGATGATATCGCTCAGTTCCAGGCCTTCAGCGCTCAGGCGATCCCGCATCAGCGTTTCAATTTCCTGCTGGATCTGCTCGCGCGCCGTGCTGTAAACATCTTCCGCGCGGAAACTGGAGACGACATCGCGCACAAACCCGCGCAGCACAGGGACAATGAGTTCTGCTGTGTAGCGATTCTGCCAGTTGCGATGAATCAGGTTCACCTGTTCGGGGTTAATACGGTAAACCACCGAAACCTCGATGAGGACTTCCTGACCATCGCGGGTACGGGCTGTGATCGCTCCCTGTGTATCAGAACTCTCATTTTCCCCCTGTGTGTATGTATTGTATGAAATGGGATAGATTTGTGCTGTCTGCAGCACAGGGATGATAATGTGTGTTCCAGAGAAACGCGGTGCCTCCAGCTCACCGCTGAGTGTCTGGAAGACAACTGCCACTTCATCTGGCGCGACAGTCAATACACCAGAACCCATAATTGAAAACACGATGAGCACCAGCACGCCCACCACCGTCAGGATGAGACCGCCGCGCACGTTGCCACGCTGGGAAACCGAAGAGACCACCATCAGGACACCAAGCCCGATGATAACAGCACCCAGAAAAGCGATGCCGCTTAAAATCGCCGTAATTCCACTCATCCAACACCTCCCATGTCAGGGTTGCGAAATTCTACATTACAATTCATTGTACCAACCCCCATAATCATGTCCTACACCCAAGTGATACCTCAGCCCAAAGATTGGGGGGTTCTATGCCTACTCTCTATACGACACTGCTCTTCTGGAAGTTGCCAACCTTTACCCTGCTTCTTGGGGTGGGCGGCGTGCTTACGCTGGCGCTGCTGCTGTGGCAGACACGCGGCATCGTGCCGCCGGGGCGCGTCACGGATGTGTTTATCGCCGGTATCATCGGGGCGTTGGTCGCAGCGCGTGGGCTGCACGTGCTGCTGCACTGGAATTACTTCGACGCGCATCGGCAGGAAATCTTCTCGTTAGCGCAGGGTGGGCTGAGCTGGCACGGGGCCGCCGTCGGCGGATGGTTGGCCAGCAGCCTGGCGGCGCGGCTGCAAGGGTTCTCGCTGCGCGTGATTCTGCCTGGAATGGCCGCTGGCCTGTGTGTCGTGATGTTTAGCGCGTGGTGGGGCTGTGGCGCGGCATTGTGCGCATATGGCCGGGAAGTCCAGAACCTTTCGCAGTATCCGTCGTGGCTGGTGTGGGAAGCGCCTGATATCTTTGGCACGTGGGCTCCGCGCTATAACACGCAGTCCCTGGGCATGGCTGCTGCTGCTGCGCTGCTGCCGTTTGCGCTCTGGCGGCAGCAGGTGCCATGCCTCAGGTGGACATCACACGCGCCAGTTACCGAACGCCGCTTTTGGACCGTGCTGGCGGCCTGCGGTCTGGTCATGCTTGTGCTGGGTTTTTTGCGCGGAGATCAGATAGCGGCGATTGCCGGGCTGCGCGCTGACCAGTGGCTGGATGGTGTGGTGGTGCTGTTAGCAGTGGCAAAAAGCCGCTACAATGGCGGTGTAGCATGAGGTCTTACAGATGAGTCTGATTATTGCAGTAATTGGTATGGTGCTCTTTTATACGCGTCGGTTCAGGTTGGGTGAGATTGATGAATTTGGGGATCATGTGCGGACGGCGGGGGCGGTACTGGTGGCACCTGCCGGGGGCGCGCTGGTCGTTGGGCTGATCCTCGGCCTGCTGACCGGAGGGAACATTGGCGGCCTGCGCACGGCGCTGAATGTGCTGACCCTGCTCGAATTTCTGGGGGTGCTGGTGGCAGTCTCCGTGGCTTACTTCCTGATCGTGCGCAAAGAATTCCTGCCCGGCGTGAAGTTCCAGCCGAGGGCGACGCCGACCAATGCTGCGCCCGCACCGCCCAAACCCGTCATGAGCACCAGCGAGGCAGCAGCCTACCTGCGAGTCAGCGAAGCGCGAATCCTCCAGGCGATTGAAGAGGGCAGGCTGCCAGCGGCGCGCTCAGCAAAAGGGTACACCATTGCCCGATCCGTTCTGGATGAGGTGACCCTATGACCGAAATCGCAGCGTTCATCGCCAACCTGCAAAGTCCTGATCCTGATGAGCGGCGCAATGCAGCCTGGAACCTTGGTCGCTTCCGCGACATCACGCTGGTGGATCCCTTGTTGCGGGTGATCGCGGATCCGGATGAAGCGGTGCGCCTGCGCGTGGTCGATGCGCTCGGAAACCTGCGCGATCCACGCGTGATCGAACCGCTGCTGGCGCGCCTGACCCAGGATGAAAGCGTTGATGTGCGGGCGCGGGCCGCATCTGCGCTGGGTAATCAGGGCAGCAGTGAAGCCGCAGATGCCCTGCTGGATGCGCTCAATGACGGAGCGCCCGAAGTCCGCGGGGCGGTTGCCGAAGCCCTGGGGCTGCTGTTGGATGCGCGCGCCGCGCCGCAACTGATTACCCTGATGCTGAATGACCCGGACGACACCACACGGTATTACGCGGCGCGCAGCCTCGTGCGGCTGGGCAGTGAGGAGGTGGTTGACGCGCTGCTTCAGGCCTTAACCCACGCGGCAAATGCGGATCAGCGGATCCGCATCATCGAGGTACTTGGCCAACTGCATGACCCACGTCCAGCCGAAACGCTGCGGGCACTGCTCGATGATACTGATGAGGGTGTACGTGTTACCGTTCAGTGGGCACTTCAGAACCTCTCCAAACCGTAGGGGAACCGTGCCGCAAACGTACATTCCGGGTGAGCGCTGACGCGGTATACTGGGAACGTCTTAGAGTCCAGTGACAGGAGAACGGGAGAAGGGTATGCGGCGTGCGTTGATTGTGGTTACAGCCTGCCTGCTGGCAGCCTGCGGAGAGATTGGGGTTCCCCAGGTCACCCCAACTGTCGCCCCTACAAACACGCCCACCGCAGCATCCACACAGGCCGCAGACGTGCCGTCGCGCACACCAATTCCCACCGCGACCTTCACGGAACGGGCGACGTTCGCGCCGCAGATGGCAGCCAGCAGCACACCCACACTCACGGTAATGCCTATCCCTACCGAAACCGTGCCGCCCACCGCCACAGGCTCCCCCACCCTTACAC